>JBGTHH010000877.1:0-3500 GCA_041746275.1 Pirellulaceae bacterium
CGGAATCGACCACGAGCGATTGACCTTTCGCCATGCTGGCCGTGACTTTCGTTTGACGGATGTACATGGACGGATCGTCAAGGAAATCATTTCATAGGCTGAAGTCAATTGTCACCGACTCCCTTCTGGAGTTGCGGCGACCGAGTAATCTGCGCCGTCGGCACGGGCCGAGCCAAATGGCACACCCAGACCTTGCCAATGCCACCCAGCCGCGACACAGTGGCCGATTCAGTGCAACGACTTCCGACTGGGTGCAGAGCCAGCGTGCCAAGCCGTCACGGCGACTGCCAAGACGAAAAGGGCCAAGACGTTCAGAATTAGCTGACGGACCACGACGGATAGAAGAGAGCCCTCGATGGGCACGAGCATCGCCTGAGCCCCTATTCCGAAAACGATGAGGCTCCCTCCCATAGCCAAGATCCATTCAAGCGGGTATCGGATCCAGAACCTGAGGTTGGCGGACACCGACGACAGACAAATTCCGGCAACGAGTAACGTGCGACACGCAATGCAAGTCAGCAGGGCGACCCCAATCGAAGCTGAGCCATGAACCAAGAAGTCGCGAGAGAACAGCGCCAAAGTGAGCACGAATGGGATCGAGTAAAGGATTTGGGTTGGAACGAAGGCCATTCCTTCGCGCTGGATGTCGAGCCACACGTCCCACGGCGAAACGGGGCGGGCGGCAAAGGTCACCAGTTTGCCGATCTCTCGATAGCCAGCCGCCGCAACTTCCATCGATAACACACTCCAAGCGGCAGCGCTCGACGCCAACCCGAAAATGACCAGCTTCTCCGGGAGTGTGCCAGCGTCGTTTGCCGCCTCCAGCCGCTCCAGAAACAGACCGAGCGCGATCATCACGGCCTGTAGCAAAAACAACGTCATGGGAATCAACAATAGCGTGACCCGATTGCCTTGTATCCAACGCGGAAAGACGATCGATCGCCAGGACCACCGTGCGCGGCCAGATAGAACGCCTCGAAGATCGCGAGCAATCTTTGGCGGCGTGCAAACATCGCTTGCTCGTTTCGTGTAGTCCCGTTCGATGACGCGGGTCAGGGAAAGAAGTCTGCGACGAAATGCCCAACGGCTAGCGGATCGATGCAGGGCGTATCCGCCTGCCGCCAAGATGGCACACAGCGCAACTAACGGCAGCAGTCTTTCGAACTGTCCTTCTCCCAGTTCATACAACCAGGAGTTAACGCGTCCCAGCGGCCCGATCCGCGCTAGATCCTGCGACACGTCGAACACAATGGGGCCATATAGTAGCGTCATCATTGGCATTATGAGCATGAACAAACTGCCCAACGTCAAAATCGTAACGGTCTGTGCAGGCAGTCGTGGAACGCGAACTCCCATCGCTCGGCGGCACAAAGCAACGGCAAACCAGCCAAGGTTACCCGCAACAAGAACACTGGTGCCAATCGACAGGAGACGGTGGGGTAACCGCCAGCTGACTCCGCTCAAGACCGCTGCGGATCCGACAACAAGAATCAGGCCCGCGATGACAATCGACCGGATCAATTGCCGTACGTCTCGCCGCCGGTTGAAGAACTCGCGTCGCTCATGCGATTTCGGCGCGTGGGACCGAATCCCGCAGAAGATCACCGCCAGCGAGATCGCCACTGTCTGATAAATGCTCAATCGGGTCAACGCGACCGCGCTGCGCTGGGCGTCGCTAATAAACGGATGATGTTCCGGCGGCGCAAAGAAGGTCATCGTCAGCAGCCATCCGATGAACCCAATGACGACCACGGCCATGCCCGCCACGGCGAACGCGGCCATGACAACGATCGCTCCCAAGAACCACTGAACCGGCCTGAGGTTGACGAAATGAATGAATCGTCGGCGATTGGACCTCCAGAAATTACGCCAACGGGTCGAGCGACAGAACGAATCGGATGGGTGCGCAACCAGCCAACGAAGATATCGCCGCTGCAGCCTGCTCCTCAGGCGGCGTGAGATGCCTTTTGCGGATTCGCCATTACTTAGCATCGGTCGATCCCAAGCCATGTAGCACTGCACGCAGCGCATCGTCAGCCTGCTCCACTTGTTCCGTGGGTACGCTCGCACTGGGTAACGCGTCCCACCGCAGTTCGCCTTCGTGAAGCACAATCGCCCGGTCGGCCAACCGCTTGGCGTGGTCCGGCCATTGGCTGGAGAAAACAACCGTTCCGCCCGCATCCGCGTGCCGACGGATCTGCGTTTCTAAGTGTTGCAGCCCGCTCGCATCCAATCCCGCTGAAAAAGGCTCGTCCAACAACCACAAATCGGGATCGATTACAAACAAGCCAACCAGGATCATCTTGTAGTACTGTCCCTTGGATAGTCCCTTCGTCTCGTTTCGATAAACACTGGTGATGTCCAGCGTATCAAACCACTGCGCGACTTCAGCTTCGATGCCGGAGCGATCCGCGCGATAATCCTTGATCCGCTGGCCAAGCAAGTCGACAGGGTGAACGCGGCCTTGCACGGCATCTTCCAACAACATGGCGCGTCGCCGCAGCCGTGTAGCCGTGGGACGTAACGGCGAATCATCGAAGAGAATCCGTCCGGCGCTCAGCGGCAGCCAACCGGCGAGCAGTCGAAGCAAGGTCGACTTGCCCGCGCCGTTCGCCCCGAGCACAGCGACGACGGTCCCCGGTGCAATATGCATGGACAAGCCACGCACAGCCCACTTCGCCTCAAATCGACGACCGACGGCTTTAAGTTCCACAACTACAGGCATTGCGTGCTCAATTTCGCCCAACGATCCGACGCCGATCGTCGCGTGTGCGTCGCAACACTCGTATAGAGCGATGTTACTCGCTCATCAGCTTTGCCACGGGGGACGCCATAGGGACAGCCAGCCATCTCAGTAGCTTATCGTCGGCTGCTACGAGGATCAACAATCCAGAGTGGACGTGACCCGATCGATGAGTTGGACGAGCCGGAATACTCAATAACACTACTTGGCCTTCATGGGCACGGTGATGTGCAGCACTTTCTCACCATCGGCACGCAAGCGGAGGCCAAATTCGCTCTCGGCCGTGGACGGCACAGGTCAAGGCCAACTACGGGTTCAAGATCGATCGCGTGAAGGTGCGCGATGATTATGAAGTCGCGTCTGCGGATGTGGTGTAGCGCATGGAAAAATACCAAAGCGGTAACAAGTTCCCGCAGTCCAAAGCGCCGGTCGCTATTTTTTCTGCGTGCCCTTCACGCACTACGATTGAAATGCGAATCCGCCGATTAAGTAGGAAAAGTCAATCTCTCGCGTAGCAATCGTTAACAAGGGAAAGCACTTCATCAAGCATCATGTCCCAACGCTCTTTGAAGATAGCCACGCCGGGCATGTTCGAAGATTAGTTGTCATCGGGCACCGCAGTCTTCTTCGATGTGGTATCGCGTTCTTCGAGGATATCAATCAACCGTCCCACATCGCGACGCAAGACTTTCACGTCATTGCGAAGCTCGCGAATCTCGTCATTTAGCTTTAGTTTTGCCGATGGTCTCACATCCCG
>JBGTHH010000878.1:0-3587 GCA_041746275.1 Pirellulaceae bacterium
CTCGCTGCCGATCAAGATGCCGCAGCACGGCGGCTCGCAGCTTGGGATTGGCGTTGACGTCCAAGGTCTTGAGTCGCAAGAGCGTTTCGACGATCGTGGCATCCTTGGCGGCTTCGGCCTCGTCGGCCCAGGCGGAGTTTGTAGTCTGAAGCAGTACGATACAGAGGATCATTCCACGCATGGCGTGCCTCGCGGGTTGCTATTGTTTTTCCATTCAAAGTCGCAACGTTAACTAACGCCTTAGCGTAATCGAAGCGGCGGGGCGAGGGTACCTCCGGCTCGAAAGGCGGCATCCGACCGGCGGGGGTTGGTGCTGGCAGGAATCAAGAACTTTCGGTTTAACCGGGTCTTAACACTAGACCTAACGAATCCGGTAGTTAGAATTTAGGCACGCCTGAAAGGACTGTTGCAAGGACCCGGATGGCACACAATGACGGTATCACGGGGTTCAAACACCAAGAGGATACACAACGAGTGAACACGACGCGGCACCGCGAGAGCCTAGGGGAACCTGCCATGAATCAGCGCGACGCGCTCCTGCCCAACTCCCCGCTTCCTGCCCGCCAAGTTCCTTCGCTTGTCATGGTTCCCAACGTTCCTAAGGCCACTGAGTTGAACGCCTAGGATGACTTTGTGTAGCCCTCGTTGACACCGTAATCGCAATCCTTTACCAAATCGAAGATGAAGCCGGAAAGACGCTCTCTTGATGGTAGAATTGCGTGATTTGATTCGGACACGGAGGTCACGATTCATGACATTTCGGAGCGGCTCGACCAACACTCGCCGAGGAGAATGGTCGGACTGAACTTCCGAAGACTTTTACTGGATGGACGATGTCAGTTAGCCTGTGTTCCGGTCAGCACTGTATTTAGAGTTAGGAGTCCTGTCTTGTACGACACGCTGCTCGAAGACTTCGAGGACGATTTAAAGACACGAGCTTCAGAGGATGAGGAGGGTTTTTCGAAA
This sequence comes from Pirellulaceae bacterium, assembly GCA_041746275.1. Taxonomy (GTDB): domain Bacteria; phylum Planctomycetota; class Planctomycetia; order Pirellulales; family Pirellulaceae. Next base: position 967 of record JBGTHH010000878.1, read on the forward strand.
CTACCCGTCGGCGAGGTTGAAGATGACGACCTCGACGACGATGATCCCGATGATGGACTGGACGATCCGACGGCACCGTCGGACGAAGACGATGAGTTTTTGCTTGCCGTGGACGATGGAGAGTCCTGGTCGGATGATCCCGTCCGCATGTACTTGACCCAGATGGGCGAGATTCCGTTGCTAACTCGGCAACAGGAAATTTATCTGGCCAAGAAGATCGAAGTCACACGTCGTCGCTTTCGCACGAAATTGCTGGAATGCGACTACGTCATTCAGATGGCTTATAAGGTCCTCAAGCGAGTCCATGAAGGGGAGCTCCCCTTTGACCGCACCGTGCAGGTCTCTGTCACTGACCGGCTTGAGAAAGACCAAATCCTGGGCCGTCTGCCTCACAACCTGCGCACCTTGGAGGTACTCCTCAAACGCAATAGCCGCGACTATCGCATCGCCTTGAGCAAGTCGCAATCCAAGACCAAACGCAACGAGGCTTGGCGACGACTGGGACGTCGACGTCGTCGCGCGGTTCGCTTGGTCGAGGAACTGGGTCTGCGGACGCAACGGATCGAGACGATGATCGGTACGTTGGAGGATTTCAGTTGTCGATTGGACGATTTGCAGCGTCGCATTCACGAGCATAAGAAGGCTCGGTTGCCGGCGGCCGAGCGTCAACAATGGCTGGCCGAATATCGCAATATCTTGTTGCACACCCACGAAACGCCGAGCAGTCTGCGGAATCGTGTGATGTTCCTCAAGGGCGTGTACTCGGAGTACCAACAGGCCAAACGCGAGTTGTCGGAAGGGAACTTGCGTCTGGTGGTCTCCATCGCCAAAAAGTATCGCAATCGCGGCCTGAGTTTCCTGGATCTGATTCAGGAAGGCAACGCGGGGTTGATGCGCGCGGTGGATAAGTTCGAGTATCGGCGCGGTTTCAAGTTCTGTACCTACGCGACGTGGTGGATTCGTCAAGCGATCACCCGTGCCGTGGCGGATCAAAGCCGTACGATTCGAATTCCCGTCCACATGGTCGAGACCATGTCGCGGGTCCGCAACGTCTCGCGGCAACTGTTGCAACAACTCGGTCGCGAACCGACGATCGAGGAAACCGCTCGCAAGGCGAAGACGACGGTCGACGAAGCGCGACGCGTGCTGGCGATGAGCCGCTACCCCATTAGCCTCGATCGGCCCGTGGGCAATAGCGAGGATAGCCAGTTCGGTGATCTGTTACCCGATGGTGCGGCCCAAAGCCCGGCGTTGGGTGCGGCTCAGGAGATGCTTCGCGGTCGCATCAATAAGGTGCTGAAGACGCTCAGCTACCGCGAACGCGAGATCATCAAGCTCCGTTACGGACTGGGTGATGGTTACAGCTACACCTTGGAAGAGGTCGGACATATCTTCAAGGTGACCCGCGAGCGGATTCGGCAGATCGAAGCCAAGGCCGTGCGCAAACTCCAACAACCAAGTCGCAGTCAAGAGTTGGTCGGCTTCCTCGACTAGCTCGCGACAGACAACTTGCCGGTATCAACGACCAACAGCCTCCAATCCACTTCGGGTTGGAGGCTGTTGTCGTTGGCACCGATCCTCTTTCACACTTCCCCCTGACCAAGACAACACAAGACAAACGAACCGTCTTTCGGTTAAGCTAGAGAGGCAGAACGCATGGAGATCGTCACCACCTTTTGCCAACCCTCGCGCCAGCCAATCACACCAAGATGTTTCGGTTCTTTGATCATGCGACTCATTCAGACCGCGCGCTGTGGCGGCGCGAGTTCCTGCGCGTCGGTTTGACGGGACTCGGGATCGCCAACATGCCGTGGCTCGGAATCCCATCGTCCAGCGGAACGGAGAGCGTCGGGACGAGACAGCCACGTGGGTTCGGTCGTGCGAAGTCCGTCATCTTGGTTTATGCCAGCGGTGGACAAAGTCAGCTTGATACGTGGGATCCCAAGCCCGCCGCGCCGCTGGATATTCGCGGTGCATTTGCACCGATCGCAACCGCGTTGCCAGGTGTCCATGTGTGTGAGCATCTGCCCCGTTTGGCGCGGCTGGCGGATCGTTACACGATCGTGCGCAGCATGTCGCACGAGGACCTCGATCACGGCTCGGCGACCTATCTCGCGTTGACCGGCCGATATCACACCCAGCGATCATCGAATCCTCCGCCTAGCCCGTTGGATGCACCGACCTTGGGAGCGGTACTCACCCGGCTCCGCACCACACACCGTTTCGCCTATGAAGCCGTGCATCTCAACGCCCCCGCACTCGTGCCCACGCTGGTCTCGCCGGGTCAGGACGGCGGCTTTTTGGGACGCGAATACGAGCCTCTGGTGGTCGGCGACGTACGGGGATCGAGCCAGGTGCTGCCGGGGTTGGACCCGCGAGCTGAACTGCCACCCATTCGCTTGGAGCGTCGCAAGTCGCTGAAAGAGACGCTCGATGCCTACCACGCACAACTCGCCAGCAACAAGAAATTGACGGACATGAGCCGACTGTATGGCCAGGCGCTGGAGATGCTCTCCTCGCCACGCTATCGAGCGGCGTTCGATCTAAATGCCGAGACGCCCGAGTTGCGGCAACGCTATGGTCTGCATCGATCGGGGCAGGCGTGTCTGCTCGCGCGGCGA
>JBGTHH010000879.1:0-8918 GCA_041746275.1 Pirellulaceae bacterium
TGACATGGTAACGAATCGCCTTTGACGCATTGTACACAGCGTAATATGCACGCGAGTAAACACTGCGAACGCTATTAGCGGCATTCGCTGATTTGGCGTCATCAAGATGCTCGCGGCCAAGAGTGAACCAGCACCGGGTGATCTGCTCCACTTGCCTTTCAAACACTGGTAAATCGGCCAGAATCGCAAGTTCAACCAGCGTCGAACGAAACTCGGCGTGATTTCGGACACGTTTAAGCAATCGTCGCTCGTCAAGTACTGCCATGAGTTGATTCCTACGCTGCTGGCAGCTTCGCCCATGTCGCGAAGGTACCTAGCAATCCTTTCGACTATTCCAGGGACGCAAGGATTATACAGCTTATTCGGGCTCAAAGTGTGCGAGGCAGGAAAGAATTCAGTTCGGCGATTTGGAAGCAGATATGTGCATCGGCTTGCCCACGTTCCCAGGCTCCTGCCTGGGAACGGCTGGGTGGCACCGGGCCACAACAGTGTGCAATTGGCTTCGCCAGTGCTCCTAGGATTGATGGGTGATCTGTGGGATACCCGGTGTCAGGAATCGTTGCCTTAAAAACGAAGGCGGTTTTCGGTAGTCTCTCGGCATGGGAAGACCAAAACGTGCAGCAGACGGTTGCTTGATTTACCACGTACTGAACCGCGCCAACGCGCGGATGACGATCTTCGAGAAGGTTAGCGACTACGAAGCCTTCGAGCAAGTCTTGCATGAGGCGGTGGAGCGAACTGAGACGAGACTGCTCGGCGATTGGCTGCTGCCCAATCACTGGCACCTGATGGTCTGGCCTCGCGAAGATGGCGAGTTGTCACGTTTCACGCCCTTGGCTGACGTTAACGCACACGCAGCGCTGGCACACTCACCGCCGCAGCACTGGTAGCGGCCATGGTTACCAAGGCCGCTTCGAATCGTTGCCGGTGCGGGACGACGACCATTTCCACACCGTTGGTCGGTACGGGGAACGCAATGCGCTGCGGCTTACTTGTGCAGGATCAGCCGATTGTTCCGCGTGCAGCGCAACCGGTAGACATCGTTGCCGTGGACGATGACCGCTTCACACTTCCCCTGCAAGAGATCCTCCGAGGTCCACTGCGGGAGCTTTTCCGTTGTGTCGGGGTGAGGCTTCGGGGATTCATCCGCGCTGCTTGGCGCGTCAACGTGATTGTTCATGGCACCCCTTAGGGCGGGCGAGGCGGTGAGGCAGTGGCTGGCAACGACCGCTGGCTTGCTGCAAGTGAGACTCAGTATCAGTAAACGATTGAGCGTTGTCAAGCACTCCGGTCGAAACTTCCTGATGACTGTGGCCCGGACTATTCACAACTCGACGCGTAAGTTTTGAAGTTGCACAGTTTCAGCCACGGAGTGGCGGTAGCAAATAGCCTTGGGCGTAAGCCCAAGGAAAACCGAGCAAAGGAACCCTACGCCGCGAAGCGGCTACCGCCGATGGATGATGCGCAGATTACTGTCGCCGCTTCGCGGCTGGCGGGGCATTCGCACTCACAATCCTTGGGCTCACGCCCAAGGCTATTTGCTGCCGTGGCTTCGCGACTCCGAGATCGCGACTTCAATACGCGTTAGCGAGGAATTCCCTGGTGTCTCCTCGCTAACGCGTCGGGTTACTCTTGCGCGGTGTAATGGGCAAGACGGAATCCACCTCCTACCACGAAATAGCTTGCGACGATTGTTGTCGAGTTGTTGAATCGTCCGGCTTTAGCCGGTATTTGGCAGCCTGAAGGCCGTACTCCAACTATTAGCCTGGACAACGCACCACTTAAACAAAGCCGACTTCACGCACCCTACGCGAATAATCCCGCCTAGGCCAACACGGGCAGCAAGCCTTCGCTTACCGGCTGATTGGCCTGAATCGCGAACTGCTCGCGCTGGCTGGAGACCAATTCGTAAAAGACGTTGCGCAGTCGAGGCGTGTAGCCGAGTTCGATGATCGCGTCGCGCATCTGCGAAAGGGTTAGGAAATGGACCGTCCCGGCCTCGGCGACCACATTCTCTTCGATCATCAAGCTGCCCATGTCGTTCGCTCCGAACAGCAGCGCGAGCTGACCGATCTTCAAGCCTTGGGTAACCCAACTCGATTGAATGTTCGGAAAGTTATCGAGATACAACCGTGCGACGGCTTGCGTCTTGAGATACTCGTAGGCTCCCGCCGGCGGCAGATCCGACATGTCGGTGTGGTCGGGCTGGAACGTCCAGCAAATGAAGGCCGTGTAGCCACCGGTCTCGTCTTGGGCTTGGCGTAGTCGTTCGAGATGCTCGATGCGTTCGGCCAGCGTCTCGACGTGACCAAACATCATCGTCGCCGAGCTCTTGCCGCCCAACTCGTGCCAAACACGCATCACGTTCAGCCAATCGTCCGAATTCACCTTGCCGCGCGTGATGGCGTTGCGCACACGATCCACGAGAATCTCGGCACCGCCGCCGGGAATGCTGCCGAGGCCGGCCGCCTTGAGCCGCTCGAGCACAGTTCGCAGGTCGAGCTTGTTGACCTTGGTGAAGTGGTAAAGCTCGGGCGGGCTAAAGCCATGGATGTTGAACGTCGGGTGGCGTTGCTTGATATCCTGCAGCAGCTCTTCGTACCAATCGAGCTTGAAATCGGGATGCAGGCCCCCTTGCAGCAGCGCCTGATCACCGCCGAGGGCGACCGTTTCGTCGATCTTCCGCAATAGCTCCTCTCGCGGCAGCACATATCCTTCGGCATGCTTGGGGCTGCGATAAAACGCACAGAAATCGCAAACCGCCGTGCAGATGTTCGTGTAGTTGATGTTGCGGTCGATGTTATACGTCCGATAGTCCTCGGGATGTAAACGTCGCGTGACCGCATCCGCCGCACGTCCCAGAGCCGACAAGTCGCGACTGTCGAGCAGTTCGAGACCTTCCTGCGGTGTCAGACGTTCACCTGCAATCGCCTTGTCCAGGATGCGTGCAATCATGAGTGACTGAGTCTTCAAGTGAAGGGGATGCGAATGATTAAGGGTACGACGCCGAGGTCGAGTCCGCCACAACGGGAGCCAGTCCCAACCGAGTTGCATGATGACGAAACAGTTCCAAGCCTTGCTGCTCGCGAGAGCCCAAGTAGAAATGCAGATTGTCCCGTAAGTAGGACAGGCACATGTTCGGCGACATGTGGACGGCCGCAGCCGCATCGGCGGCGATTTGTTCGAGATGGGCGACACCGTCGTCCCGAGCCTGTTCGAGTGCGGTGCTGAGCGCTGAGGTGTCGATGCCTGGGCGAGCAATCCACATCGCGAAGACAAACGGCAATTCGGACCAACGGCACCACTGATCTCCCAGATCCCACTCGTCGACGAAGCGACTTTCCGGCGAGTGCATGGCGCGATCGCCAATCAACAGAATCGCATCCGCCTCGCTATCGTCCACGCCAGCGCCGATGGGCAGCGATTCGAGTTCCGGGGAAATGCCAAAGCGTTGTTGCAAGAGAATCCGCGCCAAGGCCACACTCGTGCGCGAACCCTCGTCTAATGCCAAGCGCCGAATCTTTTCCCACGGTCGACGGGTGAGCAGCTTGACGCTCAGTACCGGGCCACGACAACCAATGCAGGCATTGGAGACGATCTCATAAGACGGATCTTGAAAGTACTCGATCGAGGGAATCAGAGCTACGTCCAGTTCCCGGCGAGCCAATTTGTCGGCCAAGCGACTGGGCAAATCGTAACTGAGTTCGGCCAGCGGCGCAAACTCGCTCAGCCGATGGACCAACGGCTTGGTATTGAGGTAGGAAACGGCACCAACTTTAATCTTCGTTTGCATGGTCTTCCCTGGATTTCCGCACGCGGATTATAGGTCAGCTTGCTCTTGATCGCCAAGGGCTAACAAGCCAACCGAGATGGTGCGGTCGAGTTAACCGCGTTCGGTCGCGATGTGCTTTTGATGCCGTCACGAGCTCAACGTGGGGAAGTGGCGGCCATCCCCTTGCGAACCGGGGAACTTGCTAGCCATGCTATGTCTCCGGTATCTGCCCGGACATCAACCAGAATGGCGGTCGCACGATGAACCCACACTTGTTGGCTGGTTTGGCCTTCCTTCCCATTGTCGTCGTGGGTTTGTTTCTGGTCGTGCTGCGTTGGCCGGCGAGTCGAGCGATGCCGTTGTCGTATCTCACGGTGGCGCTGTTAGCGTTATTCGTTTGGCAAGTTCCCGTAATTCAAATCGCCGCGGCGACGTTGCACGGGCTGATCGTCGCGGCCTCGCTGCTCTACATCATTTTTGGAGCGATTCTGCTGCTCAACACGTTGCAGGAGAGTGGCGCGCTCCGTGTCATTCGACGCGGCTTTACGGACATCTCGCCCGATCGTCGCATTCAAGTGATCATCATTGCGTGGCTCTTCGGTTCGTTTATTGAAGGAGCCGCCGGCTTTGGCACTCCCGCAGCCGTGGCGGTTCCGCTGCTCGTGGGACTGGGCTTTCCCGCCATGTGTGCGGTGGTCGCCGGGATGGTGATTCAGAGCACGCCGGTTTCGTTCGGTGCCCTGGGCACGCCAATCCTGGTTGGGGTCGGCACCGGCTTATCGGGAGACCCCGCAGTCGAAGCGTTCGCGCGCGAGGCCGGTTTCGTCACCACTCAGGGCGATCTGGCTTGGTATGAATTTTTGTCGGCAGTGGGACTGAAGGTGGCCGTGTTGCACGCGATGATTGGCGTCCTGATTCCTTTGTTCGTCGTGACTTTGATGACACGGTTCTTTGGACCCACTCGCTCGCTGCTCGACGGTTTGAAAGTCTGGAAGTTCGCGTTGCTCGCCGCGGTCTCGATGACGGTCCCCTATGTGTTGGTCGCGAGGTTCCTCGGTCCCGAGTTTCCGTCGCTGCTGGGTGGGCTAGTCGGATTGGGCATCACGGTCACGGCGGCACGCAAGGGCATCTTCCTGCCAGCGGGCGAGCCTTGGGATTTCGCTCCGCGCGACGACTGGGAGCCATCCTGGACGGGCACGATGCCACTGGATATCGATCGCCAAGTGACGCAGCCGATGAAGTTGTTGACCGCTTGGAGTCCGTACATCCTGGTGGCCATGATGCTGGTGGCCACACGCATCCCGGAGTTGGGCATTTCCTCGCTGCTGACCGCGCCTGCCGTCACGTTTCAATGGACGAGCGTGCTTGGCACGGCCATCAATTCTAAGATCGAGCCGCTGTATTTGCCGGGGACCATTTTTATCGTCGTGTCCGGCATCACGTTCCTCTTGCATCGCATGCCAGTCGCGGAGTACGGCGTGGCTTGGCGACGATCCGCGCGGACCATGCTGAATGCCTCGGTGGCGCTCGTGTTCACCGTGCCGATGGTCCAGATCTTTATCAACTCGGCGGGAGGAGCGGCCGGTTACGACAAAATGCCAATTACACTGGCCGCTGGAGTCGCCACGTGGACGGGAGCCGCTTGGCCCTTGTTCGCGCCTTTGATCGGCGGCTTCGGAGCCTTTGTCGCCGGGAGCAACACGATCAGCAATATGATGTTCTCGTTATTTCAGTTTGGAGTCGGGACGCGAATCGGTGTCGATCCGACTTGGATCGTCGCCTTGCAGGCCGTGGGCGGAGCGGCGGGCAACACGATTTGCGTCCACAATGTCGTGGCCGCCTCCGCCGTCGTAGGCTTGCATGGCCAGGAAGGCACGATCATCCGAAAGACGCTGATTGTGTTCCTCTACTACGCGCTCGTCGCTGGCGTGCTGGGCTATCTGATTGCTTCCTGGTCATGATCGGAGTGAACGAATGACGCGACAGGTGTATCTATCGGGACGGATGGTGGCCGAGCAAGACGCCCGAATCTCCATCTTTGATAGTGCGGTGTTGTTGGGTGATACCGTCACGGAATCGACGCGCACGTTTGGCCATCGTCCCTTCAAACTGGAGCAGCACATCGCGCGGCTGTTCAAATCGCTCAAGGTCACGCGCATCGATCCGGGACTGACGGCGGACGAAATGTTGCGCGTCACCCGGGAAGTCCTGGAGGCGAACCTCATCCAGGTTTCCCCAGCGGACGACTGTTGGCTGGTCCACAACATTTCGCGTGGCGTGTCGATTCCCGGCCCCGACCCCACGCGGCAGATCGGCTCGGCGACCGTCATGATCTACACTTTGCCGATGGATCTCCGCGGCTGGGCGAACTTCTATCGCGATGGTTGCCATGCCGTGACCGCGATGAGCCGCATTATTCCATCGCAGTCGCTCGATGCCCGCATCAAGAACCGCAGTCGGATGGCGTACACGTTGGCCGAGATGGAAGTCAAGCTGGTCGATCCGCAGGCTCAGAGCGTCATCCTCGATATTCACGGCAACGTAGCCGAGAACAAAGGCGGCAACATCTTTCTCGTCGCGGATGGCGTGCTCAAAACGCCAGGTACCGGCAACTGCCTGGCCGGGATCAGTCGCGAGACGGTTATCGAGCTCGCCGAGCAACTCGGGATCACGGTTCAACCGTGCGATTTGCAACCCTACGATTTGTACACGGCCGAAGAGGTGTTCTTCACCAGCACGCCCTACTGCATCATGCCCGCCACGCGCTTTAACGGTTTGCCGATTGGCGATGGAACGATCGGTGAGTTGACGCGGCAATTACTCGCCGCGTGGAGCGAGTTGGTCGGCATCGACATCGCGCAGCAGGCTCTCGACCAACTCCAACGCGGTTTTTCTTAAGGTAGCTAGCCCGGATTATTCACAATCCGACGCGTGGTTTTGAAGTTGCGTCTTTTGAATCCTATCGCGAAGCGATTCCAGCAATTAGCCGGTGGTAAGCGAAGCGCCACCACCGGTAGACAATGTAACCATACCTTTGCATCCCGCAGGGATGAAAGCTAGGTCGTGCTGCCATCCCTTCGGGATGAATTCGTTTTTTTGGCGTTTCTCCGGAGGTGGCGATTCGCTTACCTCCGGCTAATCGCTTGTTTCCCTCCGGGAATCGAAAACAGGAAGTCCCAGGTGTTCCCTCACGAGCGCATCGGATTACTTCTGGACGGCGTTATGGGCAAGGATAGCATGACTTCCGACCAAAAATAGCTTGCGACAATTGCTGTCGAGCTGATGAATAGTCCTCGCTATGCGATCGTTTTAGGCCGACACCCGTTCGTCAAACGTATCGACTTCCAACGCGACGAGCGCATCGATTAATTCATCGATCGCGGGCCGTCGCAGAGGATCTTTGGCCAGCATGCGTCGCAGCAAGTGGCCGACACCCGGCGGCAAATTGGGAACCAAGCGGCGAGGGTCGGGAACGGCTTGCGTCAGGTGAGCGGCGGCTAGTTCCATCGCATCGTCTTCGGGGAACGGGCGAACTCCGGTCAGCGTTTCGTACAGCGTGATTCCCAAACTGTACACGTCACTCGCCGAACTCAACGGTATCTGCTCGTGAAACAGCTCGGGGGATGCGTAGGCCAAGCTACCGGCGAGTGCTGCTTCGGTCGCTCGGGGAGCATCCAGTCGACGTGCCAATCCCAAATCGACCAGTGTGACATGGCCATTGCGGGCGACGACGATGTTGGCGGGCTTCACATCGCCATGCAGCCAGCCGGCTTGATGCAATGCCTGAAGCGCTTCGGCGGTCTGGCGTGTCAGCCACAACGACTGCGGCACGTCGAGCGACTTCCGCTGACGCAACATGTCGGCGAGCGTGTCTCCCGGCAGGTACGGAAGCACGACATAGTGGGGTGATCGATCGGCGTGCGCGAACAGGATCGACGACAGATGGGGATGGCGCACTTGCTGCGTCACATAGACCTCCCGCTGCAACATGCGAATCGCCAGCGGGTCTTCTTGATACTCGGGCTTGAGCCGCTTCACCACGTAGTCCGCCGTGCCAATCGCGGGGCTCGTGCTTGGCCGAGCTTGATAGACCTCGGTCCACTGGCCTTCGCCGAGCCGACGTTCAAGCTGCCACATGCCGATGGCTAGCGCGGGGGATGGTGGCACCACACGACCGCGAGTCGTGGTGGATGCAACGGATAGGGGTGTCATCAGACGGGCGGGAATCCGTGACGATGCGGGAAGGGAAAGGCGGAATGCAAGACGGGGCTACTTTATTGCATCGGCGGTTTCGCGGCGCAAATTGAGCCGAGATGTTGGCCACAACTTCTACGCGGTCGAGATCTCGCTAGCCTTGATGATCCACAAAGGCGGAGGCCGGAACGAGCAAACGCTGGATCTGCCGGAACTTCGGCCACGTGTTGGCGGCTCAGACCTCTGGCCGAGTGGGAACGGGTAGACGCCTCCGCCATGGCACCTGCTTTCGGCCGAATGAATCCGAGGTCCCTGCTTGCGAGACTCGAAAGAAAGGTGCTGTGTCACAAAGCGAAGGATACAACCACCAGGGGCAACAGAACCAGCCAAGCATCTAGTCGCATGGGCCCACGGTGTAGGTCGTAAGAAGCCACGAAATGAAACCATCGATGATCCCGCTATTCCCGCCCTGTCACGGTCAGCGGTAACGAGTGTGGAAGAACGAGTTTGAATGGGTGTCCCCCGGGACGTCTTCGGTGAGCGGTAACGAGTGTGGATGAACGATTTTGGATGGGTGTCCCCCGGGACGTCTTCCCCGGGACGTCTTATATGGACGGACGTCCTCGACGAGCCAGCATAACGATCACAACCGTCCGCATCGTCGCTCGCCGATCGGCCCCCTACGCACCTCGCCGAGTTGCAATCGCTCTTCCGCAGCCATTAGAATGTGGCCCGTCGAGACCCACAGGCAATGCATCCGCATAGGCGGTATCCACTCCGCAGCCAAGCGTCTCAGTTCAACGCTCAATCTATCCCTCCGAGTACAGACGGATAGATTGTTATTCGTTCGTCCACTCAACTGTTTTGTGAAAGGTGACCGCATGAAACTTTATCCTGACGACTGGCGTGTCAGACTCACCGGCGCGGCAGGGGCGTTGGTGGCAGGCGTCAT
>JBGTHH010000880.1:0-2712 GCA_041746275.1 Pirellulaceae bacterium
TGATGCCGTGATGGCAATAGGCCGTCCCCGCAGCCACGAACGAAGACATGGATCCGGCCTCCGTGATGCCTTCTTCGAGGATCTGGCCGTCCTGGGCTTCCTTATACCAAAACAGATTGTCCGCATCGGACGGTTCGTATAACTGCCCGCCATGGGCATAGATCCCGATTTGGCGGAACATTCCTTCCATGCCGAACGTGCGGGATTCGTCGGGAACAATCGGGACGATTTGCTTGCCGATCTTCTTGTCCTTGCACAACCGTTCCAACAAACGCACAAAGCCCATCGTCGTCGAAATGCTTTTTCCATTATCCCGATCAATCAACTTGCGATATTCGTCAAAGGCCGGGATCTCAAGTGTGGGAGCGGTGGTCGGTCGACTCGGAACGAATCCGCCCAGGGCCTTACGCCGCTCGCGCAAGTACTTCATCTCGACACTGTCCGCAGAGGGCTTATAGAACGGAGCCTTCGACACGTCTTCGTCCGAAATCGGGATACCGAAACGACTGCGAAACTCGAGCAATTCCTCTTCGTTCAGTTTCTTCTGACCGTGGGCAATATTGCGGCCCTCGCCCGCTTCGCCCAGACCGTAGCCTTTGATGGTCTTGGCGAGAATCACTGTGGGCTGACCCTTGTGTTCGTCAGCCGCCTTGTATGCCGCATAGACCTTCTCGGGGTCATGGCCACCGCGTCGCAAGCGTTCGATCTTGTCATCCGAATAGCTCGACACTAGCTCCAGCAGCTCGGGATACTTTCCAAAAAAGTCCTCGCGAATCTCGGCACCGGACATCCGCGTGTATTTCTGGTATTGGCCATCGACGACCTCATCCATGCGTTTGGCGAGAATGCCCTGCTTGTCCTTGGCCAGCAACGGATCCCAATCGTCGCCCCAGATAACCTTGATCACATTCCAGCCGGCCCCGCGGAACAAACCTTCCAGTTCCTGAATGATTTTGCCATTTCCCCGCACGGGACCATCGAGCCGTTGCAGGTTGCAATTGATCACGAAGATCAAGTTGTCCAGCCTTTCGCGGCCGGCCAGCGTAATGGCTCCCAGGGTTTCGGGTTCATCGCACTCGCCGTCACCCACGAAGGCCCAGACGTGCTGCTGCCTGGTGTCCTTAAGGCCGCGATCATGCAGGTACTCGTTGAACCGAGCCTGATAGATGGCCATCAACGGGCCAAGTCCCATCGACACCGTGGGAAACTCCCAAAAATCCGGCATCAACCACGGATGTGGGTAGGACGATAGGCCAGGTTCGGGCTGCAACTCGCGGCGAAAGTTTTGCAAATGCTCGTCGGTCAGCCGCCCTTCGAGATAGGCGCGCGAGTACATGCCCGGCGAAGCATGTCCTTGGAAGTAAATGTGGTCGCCGTCGTACCCCGATTCGCCGCGCCCGCGAAAGAAGTGGTTATACGCGACCTCATACAAGGTGGCGGCCGAAGCGAACGTCGAGATGTGCCCCCCCACCCCGGACGATAGGCGATTCGCGCGCACGACCATGGCCATGGCGTTCCAACGAATGATGCTCTTGATGCGCCGTTCGATTTCCCGGTTACCTGGATAGCGAGGTTGCTTGTCGACCGGGATCGTATTGATGTATGCGGTATTCATCGCGACGGGTCGATGAACGCCCGCACGTCGCGCCTGCTGCTCCAGGACCGAGAGCAGGTAGTTCACACGTTCCGACCCACGACTGTTAAGCACGTATTCGAGCGATTCGAGCCACTCCTGAGTCTCGGTGGGATCGATGTCCTCGATATGCTCCACGATGGGATCGCGGTGGTGTGCTTCCTGGGGCGTGATGGTTTCGGTGTCGGCCATTTACGTACCTCGTTCGGTGACTACTTTTTATGGTCAGGCGGAGCGGCAGGTGTTGAATATGCAGTGCCGCTTACCGCGAGTTCCCGGAGAGGTTCGTCCGACTCAACTCAGACGCAGTTAGGAACCCGCCATCGACACTTCATTGTTCTCGACCTGCGGGCGCACGTAAAGGTCTCTTCGCGCGATCGGCAGTGAGCAGGAGTCGATAATTCCTAGCCTAAATAGGTGGGTGAACGCCTATTTTGTCGATCACTGCGGTTGCGGCGCATGGGAAGTACGGCTCAGGCATCGCGACGCGGCTTGAAGATCTCGGTGGCCGTTCCAAAGAAGACCTCGCCCGCGTTCATTAGTGTCTCACTGAGCGTGGGATGCGGATGAATCGACTCGGTCAAGTCCCGCACCACGCAACCCATTTCAATGGCCAAGACCGCTTCGGCAATGAGTTCGCCTGCACCGGCCCCGACAATGCCGCATCCCAAGACGCGACTTGTGTCGGGATCGATCAGCCACTTCGTCAGACCTTCTGTGCGGCCCAGAGCCTGCGCTCGCCCGCTCGCCGCCCACGGATAAATCGCAACTTCATGCCGACGATTCTCTCGTTTGGCCTGCTCCTCAGTCAGACCAGCCCACGCGATCTCGGGGTCGGTGAAAACGACGGCGGGTATCGCGGCCTTATCGAATTCAACTGGCTTGCCCAAGATCACTTCAACCGCCACCTTGGCCTCATGACTGGCCTTATGAGCCAACATCGGTTCCCCGGCGACGTCACCAATCGCGAAAATGTGAGTCTCGGCCGTCCGTTGTTGTTTGTCACAAATCACGAAGCCTTGTTCATTCACTTTCACCGCCGTGGTTTCCAACCCCAGATCGCGGCTGTTGGGCCGGCG
>JBGTHH010000881.1:0-2456 GCA_041746275.1 Pirellulaceae bacterium
CCGCGTCGCGGAGCGCACGGGCGATCTTGTTGTCCTTCTTATAGACGTTGCGCAGCCGGTGTGCCTCGTCGATCACGACCAGATCCCACGGAACGGCCGTCACCTCCGCAGCCTTCGCACGGGCGAAATGATACGAGCAGATCACCACTTGATTCGGCTGTTGGAATGGCGATGGCGTCTTGCGCGACAGTTCGCGGAAGCTCTTCGACTCCAAGATGAATGACGGAATGAAAAACTTATCGGCCAGCTCACTGCTCCACTGTTTGCGGAGCGATGCGGGGACGATGACCAGAATCCGGCGTTTCTTCTCGGCCCAAAGCTGGCTGATGATGATGCCCGCTTCGATAGTCTTTCCAAGACCGACCTCGTCGGCGAGAATCGCACCGCGCGACAGCGGCGAGCGAAACGCAAAGAGGGCCGCATCCACCTGGTGCGGGTTCAAGTCCACCGTCGCGTTGCTCAACGACTGGGCAAGTTTGTCCGCCTGATCGGCCCCGACTCGCTTGGTGAGTTCGTACGCGAGATATTTTGCGTGGTAGGGAGTGAACCGGGACGTCGCGGAAGCGGCGATCACGGGTGCGAAGCGCGTGGTTGATGTGCTCGCGTCATCGGATGCCTCGACGGGCGGCGCGGAATCATCAGAGCGCAGCGTCAATTCCGGCCCTGATTGGCCGACGCTAGTCGCTCTGAGTTGTTCCGGTTTCGGCGGCATAAAGTTTGTGACGACATGGCGGTTCTTCGCAGGGTCGGCCTTCATGGCTCAGAAATGCGACTACGGGCAGCCCTCCGATCGGATCTCGCCCACTCTTGCACACTTGGCGGGCTTGGACCGACGTACTTCCTCGAAGGGAGATAACTTAGCACGAAGCGTTCGGTGATGCACCCAGTGAGGCATGGAGACTTGGGACTTCTCGGGATAGCGAGTCGAAGCTACGAGAATGGCCCAGCGGAGGACTGCTCCCCTGCGGAGCCTGTTCAAAAACTGCGTGACCAGTCAACCCGTTACTTCTTGGTTTTCGCGGGTCTGCTCCTAGGCGGCTTGGTTTCGTAGCCAGCGCACTTGCGGTCCAGGCATCCAACACGGAAACTGCCCATCTTCAGATCGCGTTCCAATCCACCACTCCGATAGCACGAAAGTCCGATGGCAAAATTCCTAAATACGAGCGCCACAAACTACTTTCTC
Source organism: Pirellulaceae bacterium (assembly GCA_041746275.1). Taxonomy (GTDB): domain Bacteria; phylum Planctomycetota; class Planctomycetia; order Pirellulales; family Pirellulaceae. The sequence goes on from JBGTHH010000881.1 coordinate 1,184, forward strand.
GAAGATCTCATAAAAGCGGCTTCCGATCGGTTGATTCTTATCAGCCCTTACTTGCGGATCAATGATCGAATCAAAGAGCTGCTCGAAGACAAGAATCGATTGAAACTAGACGTCAGAATCGTCTACGGGAAGAACGAATTGCAGCCCGATGAAATCAACTGGCTCCGTGGGCTGACGTTTATACGGTCGAGTTTTTGCAAAAATCTCCACGCTAAATGCTATCTCAATGAACAGACTTGCATCATCACGAGCTTGAACCTGTACGAATTCAGTCAGGTCAATAACAACGAAATGGGCGTGTTGATTTCTCGATCTGAAGACGCCGATGTCTACCGCGATGCGTTGGAGGAAGCCCAGCGAATCATTCGGGTTAGCGATGAGATTCGCATCTCCCTTGAGAAGATTCCACAGGAGAGTTCGAGCGAGTCGGGCGACGATTCGCCAACGAAGGATGATGGCAAGTTGTCTACCTCGAAGCTCGCGAAGAAGCTTGGGATCAAGACTGCTGACTTGCTTGACCGATTGGTGAGTGACGGTTTGCTCGAACTTCGTGACGGGCAGCACTACATTACGGATGCCGGTCAGAATGCTGGTGGTGAATTTAGAACAAGCAAGCGATTTGGCCCCTACTTCTTGTGGCCTGAAGGCATTGGGGAGTCGTGATCGCTATGTCTTTCGCGCGAGTCGTATAACGAACCCTCGCATCAACATTGCTGACCAGAGGACGCTTCCCCACAGTCCCTTTCTCTGGCATCGTTTGTGAGTAACACGACATACCGGGTGCATGCTGATCGATCTCGTTGCATGCATTGGCCTAACCGCCCTGCGTCGCGAAGGCAAGTTACTCCGATGTCCCTGGCGATCGCTATATCCGCACCGGAGTACCGACTACGTTCGCGTCGGTACTCAACTAACCAAGGATCGCATGACCGATAGAAACAAGCACCCCGACCACAATATCTAATCCTCAAATGGCAGCCCGAGCTGGATCAAGCGGGGCGGAAGGGCCAGGAAGATCTTGCCGCGTGCGGCTCGCCAGAAGTCGCCCGGCTCAACAGCGAACACTCGCCGAATCGCTTTGGCCTGCTCACTTGTCAACGATTCCAGGAACATCTTCTTGGTCTGCCGATGGTATTTGGCCTGCTGGACAAGGGGCCGATAACGTCGACCAAGCAGTTCCTTCATGCGGCGGCGTTGTTCAAAGCGGCGGTTGTAGAGACTGTTCTCTTTGAAGACGTACAGGATGCGAACCGGATCGACGGGATCGTCCGGG
>JBGTHH010000882.1:0-3161 GCA_041746275.1 Pirellulaceae bacterium
TTGTTTATCGCGTCGCCGAGAACCGCTTCATCGAGGTTCACGGTGTTCTGGATGGAGACACCAATGCTCCGAACATGATCATTTGGGAGCGGATCGACGACGAAGCAAAGGGCAAGGACGCTGCATAATCGGGTCGCCGGGCCGGTTTCCCCGCCCAGCCGCCACACCCCCGTACATGCGGTTCCACAGACGGCTGAATAGTGATCTACGAGGAGCTTGGTTTATGATCCGCATCGGCATCGTTGGTTGTGGGCGGATACTCGCCGCGCACCTGCGGGGTTATCAACTGCTACGCGAAGCGGGCGTGGATACCTTTCGCATTACGGCCTTGTGCTCGCGTAAGGCCGCGGATGCGTGGAGCTATGTCCGACGCGGCGCGGGTTCGCCTCAACGAACTCCGGTTAGCGACGCTCCCGGAGATCCGCTGGCCGTGGGCGACATTTATCTATCCGATTTCCAGGACGACGTGGAGGTCGCGGTCTATACCGACTATCGAGAGCTGGTGGCCCAAGACTCGGTCGACGCCATCAACGACTTCACCACTCACGCACTGCATCATCAAGTGGCTCGGGCGGCCTTCCAGCATCACAAGCATCTGCTCACCCAAAAGCCGCTGGCGGTGTCGGTGGCCGCCGGGCGTGAGATGTGCGCCAATGCGGAATCGCGTGGGCTGACCTTGGGAGTCTTCGAGAATGCTCGTTACCGTGCCGATACGCGACAGTTGCGTTGGTTGTTCCAATCGCCATCGTGGGGCGAGCTAGGCATGATGTTCCTGACGAACGTCGGGAATTGGTGGGCTCCCGATCGGATCGTCGCCGAAACGCCCTGGCGGCACAAGCTTGTCGCGGGCGGGGGCATCACCCTCGACATCGGCGTCCATCTGTTCCACCATTTCCGCCATGTCGCGGGTGAGATCGCGAGTGTCACCGGCGAAGCATCCGTGCAAGAGCCACGCCGTTTCACGCGTGACGCGGCCGGGCAAATCATACAGTCTGTCGATTGCGATGCCGACGATACGATGCTCGCCTCGTTTGTCACACAGCGCGGCGCGATCGGCCATCTTGCCGCGAGTTGGGGCGGGCACGGACAGCCCCTGGTAACCGGCGGCGGACGAGGCGTGGTGTATTATGGCTCACGAGGTTGTGTGTCCGATGGCGAGCTTGTACTTGGCGATGGCACGCGACACGACTTAGCAGCGTGGTACGCTGCACAATGCCCCGCGGCGATCCAGGCGACGCACTTTCCTTTGGGCTTGACTGACACCTTCGCCTTGAATCAGCTCGATTGGCTACAGGCCATCAACGAACAACGCCAGCCCGAAACGTGCGGACGCGAGGGGCTACGCGATCTGGCCTGTGCCTTTGCCGTGCTCGAATCAAGTCACGCGAAGAAGTCGCTCGATGTCGAAGCGGTATTGCATGGTGAGTTCCGCGCCTATCAGCAGCCGATTGACTCGCAGTTTGGTTTGTCGTGACAACGTCGACGGGGGCTACGGTTGCCGCAGTTCGTGGGCGACCCGTTCCGCTTCGCGCATCACGCGGAGCACATTGCCGCTCATAATCTTGTGGATCTGCTCGGCGGTCTAATCGCGATTCAGCAGCTCTTGGGTGATCAAGGGATACGTCGAAACATCCTCCAATTGCAGCGGCAGCGACGACACTCCATCAAAGTCCGAACCTATGCCGACGTGATCGATTCCCGCGATGCGGATAAGGTGATCGATGTGGTCCACGACATCGTGGATCGAACCTTTGGGAATCGGATGAGCCGCCCGCCAGCGAGCTTTCTCCCGTTCAAATTCGGCGTCATCGGGAAACTTGTCCCTTAGTTCGCGGTTGACATCGAACATCTGAGCCATCCGTCGAGCGGCCTCCGGTTCGACAAAGCCCGAAAAGAAGTTGACCATGACAACTCCCCCGTTACGCGCGGTCAGTCGCAGCACGTCATCGGGCACATTGCGGGCATGATCGGCCACGGCCCGCGCCGACGAATGCGAGAAGATCACCGGTGCTGCGCTGACCCGCAAGGCGTGCTTCATCGTTTCAGCCGAGACGTGCGACAAGTCGACGAGCATCCCGAGTCGATTCATTTCGCGGACCACCTCTTCACCAAATGCCGAGAGACCACCATGTCGCGGATCGTCCGTGGCGGCGTCGGCCCAGTCGAGCGTGTCGGAGTGGGTGAGCGTCATGTAGGCCGCACCCAGGTGATGCAATCGCCGCAACGTCGCCAGCGAATTCTCGATCGAATGTCCTCCCTCGACACCGATCAACGATGCGATCTTGCCTGAGGCTTGGATGCGTTCGACATCACTGGCCGTGCGAGCCAACTCGAATACGTCCGGATAACGCGCGATCATCGCTTGGACCAACTCGATCTGTTCGAGAGTCTGAAGTAACGCATTGCCGCGTCGATCCGTATCCGCCGGGACATAGACCGACCAAAACTGAGCCCCGACGTTTCCCTGGCGGAGTCGACCGATATCGGTGTGCAGTTTCGGTTGGGGTTGAGCGATGTCCAGCCTGGCAAAGGACGACGAAGCGGTCGTGCGTATGGCCCAAGGAAGATCGTTGTGTCCATCGAACACGTAACTCGCTTCGTGGACCCGCCGTGCGGCGTCCGTCAGTTCGACCGGAGCCCGCCGCGTCTTATCGCGCCAATATCCCGGTCCTCGGACAAAGCGCCCGGGTGTCGCGCCGGTATGCTCGCCGTCACGCAAGACCCATTGTCCATTGACCAGCACATCGCGCACGCCGGTCGCGTACTGGTGCGGTTGATCGAAGGTCGCGTGATCGCGCACGTTCGCCGGATCGAAGACAACCACATCGGCGAAGTAACCGGGCCACAAGAAACCTCGCCGACGTAATCCTAAATTGGTCGCCGGCAGACCCGTTAGCTTGTGAATCGCAGTTTCCAGGGGAATGATTCGCTCATCGCGCACATACTTGCCCAGCAGTCGTGCGAAGGAACCGTAGGCCCGCGGATGCGGATTCGATTTCAAAAAGATTCCCTCTGGAGCCAATGAAGACGAGTCGCTACAGAAGCTGACCCACGGCAGTGCGACCTTCTTCCGCACGTTGTCCTCGCTCATAAGGAAGTAGACACAGTCGACGCGACTATCGTCCTCGATCACCAAATCCATCGCTGTCTCTTCCACTGAC
>JBGTHH010000883.1:0-7096 GCA_041746275.1 Pirellulaceae bacterium
CATTTTCGCCATGCTGTTGGCCGCTTGGTACATCGTAAACGAACGCAGATCGCCAATCGCGCCCATGCTACTACGCGCGTCGATCGCCTTCTGAACTTCTTCGGGGGGCGTGATCGAGTTGATAAAGAAGTCGACCAGCTCCAAGCCATACTGGCTAAAGTCCTCGCTCACTTTGACGCGCGTGGCCGCGCCAATTTCATCGAAACGCGAGGCGAGATCCAACATGCTAATGCCGAGTGTGCCCAGTATGTCGGTCATTCGTGAAACGATCAGATCCTTCAAATAAGAGGTGACCTCGTCCGTCGTGAACTTTCCTTGGGTGCCCACCAGGGTATTCACTAAGACCTCGGCATCGCGAACACGCATCGCGAACTTGCCGAAGCTGCGCAAACGCACCATGCCAAAGTCCTTGTCACGCAAGGTAATTGGCTGGCGCGTGCCCCACTTTTGGTCGAGGAACGTCTGCCTGCCTACGAAGTAGACTTGGGCCTGGAAGGGAGATTTTTCCCAAGGGATCGTCAGCAGGCGCGTAATGAACGGCACGTTCATCGTGGTTAGCGTATGCCGCCCAGGTCCAAAGCGATCCATTGCCTTGCCATCGCGGAAGAAGACCGCTTCCTGGTTCTCCTGCACAATCAGTTGCGCGCCGAGCTTGATATCGGCCGAGCCCTGCGGCGGAATGCGATGTACCAGAGAACGATTCGCTTCGTCGAAGAATTGAAGTACTTCCAGACGCATACTCATGCTTGGTGGTCTTTCTTGATGTGCAATACGAACGACTTAACTGTCGGACCCGAGTCCCTGGAGCAACTCACCGCGGCGATCAAAATCTCGATGTAGGGCTTCCACGCGATGCGTCAAACTCGCCAACTCGTCCGGCGATGTCTCGTGGGTGGCGGCTAACTCGTCCAGCGACTGCACCAACCAATCGGCCTCGTCAATCAACGCCAGATCCACTTCATAGACCTGATCCAACAAGGCGACATCGACACGGACAAAGTCAAAAAGACCACTGTAGCCGCGCACGGCACCTCGTGCGCGGGACGCCAGCGTATCGAGTCGCTTGCGTAAGCGTTCGCAATCGTCCAGATAATCGATCTGCCCGGCGTCGAGCAAACTGCGTTGATATCGGTCCAGACGCAACTTGCACTGTTCCAGCCGATCGGCCAGCCAAGTCCGGGCCAGTTGATCACTCTCCCGTCGATACTCGCGTTCGAGATATCCTTGGAAGCCGGGCAGCTTCCTCAGCAAGGACTCGATCGCACCACGCGACTCGCCGTGACTGGATGGATCGACCAAGGCGTATTCCCCTCACAAAATAGAAGCGGCCAAGCAGCTAACCATGCACCGCCAGCACCTGCGATTGTTTGTAGCAAAACTAATCCGCGTTCACAGTAGGGTAAATCTGTGACGCACGTGTCAAGATGGGAGGTTTAGGATTAATCTTCACGTCGCCAAGGCATTTAGTGTAGAATACGACCTGTAGTAACTTGTTTCCCGTTCAGGTGTTTCGTTGTCGAAAGTGAGATGACGCGATGCAGCATAGTCGCTTTTCCGCTGGTGATCCGGTGATTTACCGAAAATCCAAGCACAGCACTACCCCCGGTCCGAGGGCACGTTGTGTTGATCCGGCACGCCATGGGGAGGAATACACCTACATCGTCGACAAGTTTTGGGTGGTTGTCGAAGTCCGTTCCGACAAGTGTCTATTACTCGCGACTCGCCGGGGAAAACAACACATCGTGGAATGCACCGATCCCAATCTGCGACATGCCCGTTGGTGGGAGAAGCTGCTGTATCGCGAGCGTTTTCCCAAGCCCACGCTGACGGATGTTCCCGCGCAGTTCAATTGAGCGCCCGTTGGAAGGCGGAGTTTCTGCCACTTGGGGTAACCGCGGTGCGGAACTGGTACATTGGGCGTTCGCTCTGACCTTGCTGACCGATCTAAATTCTTCGTCAGCCAGAACCGACCCCATGGGAACTACGTACCAATGCCTGTACCATGCGACAACCAAGTCAATCGAAATGAAATGTGGAAGGAGAGTTTCTCGATGCGAGTTCTGTTTAATCAAGTGGCTACCATGATCGCGCTGGTGAGCCTGACGGCCTGCAACAGTTCCACTCCATCGACGACGCCCACTTCGGGCCCCCCGTCCGGCGCTGGCGGGCACGCAGGGCACGACCATGGCCATTCCCACGCAGTCGCCGGACCGAACGGCGGACATCTGATTGAACTGGGCCACGAAGAATACCATCTGGAGTGGACCCACGACGACCAAACAGGCTTGGTCACCGTCTATGTTCTGGATAGTGCGGCGAAGGATCTGGTGCCCATCAGTGCCGAGGCGATCTCGATAACCGCCAAGGTGGAAGAGACCACCGAGTATCAATTGCCCGCCGTGAATCCGGCTGGGGATCCGCCGACCTCCGCACAGTTTGCCATCAAGGATCCGGCCTTAGCAGTCAACCTGCAGCTTGTCGGGCATGGCGTCGAAGCCTTCGCGACGCTGACCATCGACGGCAAGGAATTCAAGGGCGTCTTCGAGCACCTTGAGCATGGCCATGGCCATGGCCACGCACACTAATCAAGCGTTGGAGTACAGCCTTCAGGCTGCCAGTTACCGGCTAAAGCCGGAACTCCCACCGGAAGATTTAGTGTTGACACTCGTTGGTATCTGGAAACCAACAGACCCAGTCATTAATCCGGCTCGTTGAGCACCTGGTTCGTCAGTCGTCCCAGCTTTTCGATCTCGATGGTGACTTCGTCTCCGTGCTGAAGAAACACGGGTGGCTTGCGAGCGAAGCCCACGCCGTGCGGTGTGCCCGTGAGGATGACGGTGCCTGGTGCCAGTTTGGTACTGCCGCTTAAAAACTCAATCAACGTCGGCACATCAAAAATCATGTCGTTGGTATTCCAATCCTGCATGACTTGACCGTTGAGCAGTGTCTTGATTCCCAGCGCGTTCGGGTTGTCGATTTCATCCGCCGTCGTCAGGGACGGTCCCAAGGGACAAAATGTGTCGAACGTTTTTCCTCGGCACCACTGGCTGCCTCCCCACTTACTCTGCCAGTCCCGTGCGCTCACGTCATTGGCACAGGTGTAGCCCAATACATAATCCAAAGCCTGGTCGCGCGCGACGTTCTTGCACTCCTTGCCGATCACGACCGCCAATTCGCATTCGTAGTCGACTTGGGTGCTTTTCAGTCGTTGCGGCAGCAGGATGGGATCACCCGGATTCTGCACGGTGCTCGGCATTTTCATAAACAGGACGGGAAACTCGGGGATCGCGGCACCGCCTTCTTCAGCATGTTTGCGATAGTTCAAGCCGATGCAGAGGATCGCGGTGGGCTGAACAGGTGCCAATAGCTTGCCGACCGTGGCAACTTCACCCGTGTCGCGAAACTCACCGAAAATACATCCTTCCACGCGCGTCACCGCGCCATCCGCCTGTTGGCGACCGTAGTGCGTGTTCCCTTGTGTGTCTTGAAATCGAATTAGCTTCATCTTGCGATCCTTATCGACGGATGATTTTCTTTTTGGACTGTGAGATTAACAGTTTCGAGTCGATACCGAGATCACTCGGGCGGGCACTCGAACTGCCCCAGATCCTAACGCCTCCCCGTCTTGCTGGCGACCACCGTTCCCAGAGCGTCCGTTAGGTAGCGGTGCCTTGACATTTGTAGCATAATGCCTCGCGATTCTGACAGCCTCTTAAAAAACCAACTCAACGTGAGTCCCAACATGACAACAGCGACGCTCATCCTGGACGCACAGGCTACTCTCGGCGAAGGGCCGATCTGGGACGCTCGCGAGGGAATTTTGTGGTGGATCGACATCAACGAGCAGCGACTGCATCGCTTTGACCCGACGACGAATCAAAACCAATCGTTTGACGTGGGACAGCGAGTCGGCACGGTGGTTCCGCGGGCGCGGGGAGGTTTGATGCTCGCCGTCGAGAACGGCTTCGCGGCCTATGATCCCGTCACGCGGCAACTCACGATCGTGGCGGACCCGGAAGCACATTTGCCAGGGAACCGCTTCAATGACGGCAAGTGTGACCCCGCCGGACGTTTCTGGGCGGGCACGCTGCAAATCGTCGAGCAAGACATGACGGCCGGAGCCTTGTATTGCTTGTATCCCGATGGCCGCGTCGAGTCGCGTGTGTCGCAGGTCGGCATTTCGAACGGCATCGTCTGGTCCTCTGACAAAAAGACCATGTACTACATCGACAGTCCCACGCGGCGGGTCGATGCCTTTGATTATGACAACAAAACCGGGGAGATCAGCGAGCGGCGCACCGTGATTCGCTTGGCCGACGATCTGGGATATCCCGATGGCATGGCGATCGATGCGGAGGACCGGTTGTGGGTCGCATTGTGGTCCGGCTGGGGTGTCGCTCGCTTTGATCCGGCGACCGGCGAGCTCCTGCAAAAGATCGAAGTCCCGGCTGAGCAAGTCACGGCCTGTGCGTTTGGTGGCCCTGAGCTCAAGGATCTGTACATCACCACCGCGCGGCGCGGGCTCGAAGGCTCGGCACTCGACGATCAGCCACATGCCGGCGGCTTGTTTCATATCCGCGTCGACGTGGCGGGACAACCGGCAGTTGCTTACGCGGGATGATGCCAGTGAAGTTAGCGTAGCATCTGACCATCGACGCTGAGAATCTGTGAATTGGTCAAGTCGTTGCCGAAGCGTTCGAAGTCCTGATATTTCCAGACTACTTCCTTGTCCCGCGTAACTTCCAACAGTTGGGGATTTTTGGGACCGGCGTGGCAATTGCCCACGACGATGTTCCCGCTGGGCAATACTTGCAGCGTGGTCACCCAAGCCAACTGGATGTCCGGTAAATCGTTTTGGTGCAGACTCCAGACAATGTCCTTGTTCGGCGTGACTTCCAAGACGCTGTGACCGTTGCCCGTGCCAATCAACGTGTTGCCATTGGCCAATCGCAAGGCCGAGAAGCACTGATTTCCAAAGGCGTCGACACCGTGTCCGGGCCGCGGCGCTTGACCGAACAAGGGAACCTCGTAATCCCACACCACCCGTCCGGATTCCGCATACTCACGCACTACACCTTCGGACTCGTGGCAGACCAAGTAGTGGCCATTTTCCAACTTGCGTGCCAGACGCGTATCTCGATGGGGATGAGGGTTCTGAACCTGGAGCCGCATCTCTTTGACGATCTTGCCCGCATGATTAACTTCGATGATGCGTGACCGGCCGGATTCCGCAATCATCGTGTCGCCACCCGCAAGCCTTTGAAACGCGTGGATTTCAATCTTGGTTCCCGCCGAATCCGGGGCCTTGGTCGCATCGTATTGCCATACGACTTGTCGCGTGTTGGGATCGACTTCCACGACATGCGTCCATGAGAGCTGGAACAGTATGTTGCCATTGCTTAAGACATGCAGATCGTGAAGCGGTCCGATACGATGCTCCCAGACAACCTCTCCCGCTTCATTGATGATCGCCAATCGCTGTTTTGACGAATCGGCCGCGATGAACTTGCGAGTGACCTTGTCCACCTCGACCGCCAGTGCGGAGCCCCACGACGACACAAGTAGCACAGCTAGGTACAGGCAGCGAAGAGTCATGTTTGGTTCCGCTAGGCAAAGTTCGGTGTCGTTGATCACACTACTGGCTATCGAATCTAGATTGGAGTGCCTGAGTATAGCCGCCTGTCAGTCGAAAACCATCCGAAGACCCGAAACCATGGATCGCGGAAGCACGGCGGTGATTTCATGGCGGCTTGCCGACAAGTCAGCGAACAGCCATGCTTGTAACGAAGCGACGAGTCGACTGCGAAGTCCGCGTCTTCACCAACGTGAATAGCTCAGGAGGACCACGATGCAACTTGGGTTCGTAAGTGCGATTCTGCCAGAATTAACTCTCCGCGACGTATTGAAAACGGCGAGGCAGTACGATTACGACTGCGTGGAAGTGATGTGCTGGCCCGTGGGCAAGGCCGAGCGACGTTACGCCGGTGTGACGCATCTGGATGTCGAGAGCTTGAGTGATGCGGACGTGGAACGCGTGCAGTCGTTGATTGGCGAAATGGGCGTCTCGATCAGCGGTCTGGGCTATTATCCGAATCCGCTATGTCCCGATCCCGACGAGTCCGCGCGCTATGTGGAACACATTCGGAAGGTCATCGTAGCCGCACGGCGACTGGGCATTCATCAGATGAATACCTTCGTGGGACGCGACTGGACTCGTTCGGTGGATGATAACTGGCCACGATTTCTCGAAGTCTGGACGCCGTTGATTCAGTTCGCCGAGGACCAAGAGGTGCGTGTCGGTATCGAGAATTGTCCCATGTTGTTTTCGCGCGACGAGTGGCCCGGTGGCAAGAACCTGGCGACCACTCCCGCGATCTGGCGACGCATGTTCGAGGCTATTCCGAGCAAATACTTCGGCTTGAATTACGATCCGTCCCACATGGTCTGGCAGCAGATGGACTATCTGGCCCCGCTACGTGACTTCACGGACAAACTGTTTCATGTCCATGCCAAGGACGTTCGCATCGATCGTCATCGGTTGAATCAAGTCGGCATCCTAGCTCACCCGCTGGAATACCACGCACCGAAGCTACCTGGTCTCGGCGACGTTCACTGGGGTAGTTTCTTTTCGGCGTTGAGCGACGCAGGATACCGCGGTCCCGTCTGTGTCGAGGTCGAAGATCGCGCCTACGAGGATTCACTCGCTTCGCGGAAAGCCTCGCTGGCGCAGAGTGCCACCTACTTGCGACAGTTCGTTGCGCGCCGCGAACCTGGAACTAGTCGCCCGCCTGCCTCGTGATTGATCGAACGGCGGAGATCGCCGATCCGCCGGTCCACTTCGTACTCGTCGAGCAACACCAGGGGCGGGAAGCTCAAGTGGGATGAGTCTCACGAGTGAAGCGTGTCCTTGCGGGCAGGGTCAGCACGAGCAGAAGTACTCAACTTCCAGTTCTTTGAGCTCTCTCCAATTCACTCCGCGCAACGGATCGGAGGCTTTTCGATTAGCTCGGGCGGCATCTGCCTAGCCAGCCAGTAGCACCACCCCAAGTAAAACCAGATCAGCATCCGCACCCAAGCGAATGGCAGCCTGCTGTTG
>JBGTHH010000884.1:0-4251 GCA_041746275.1 Pirellulaceae bacterium
TTCACAATAGCGCCCAGCCCCTGGTCATCAAAGGCACCGGCCACATCCGCAGCGGCTCCTCCCTGAGCTCCGTAACCTGGCACCAAGAACCACACGTGCGGCATGACACTGCGTAACTCCGCCAATTGCTCGGGATACGTCGCACCGACCACGGCCCCGATCGAGCCATATCCGCAGGCTCCCACCTGCGACTGATTCAGTGACTCGATATGCCGTGCGACATGCTGATACACGGGTCCGTCGGCATCGGAGATATCTTGAAACAACCCGCCGCCGTGATTCGAGGTTTTGACCAAGACAAAAATCCCCGCGTCTCGTGTTGCGGCGACTTCGACAAAGGGCGTCAAGCTATCGGCTCCCAAATAGGGACTGACCGTCAGTGCATCCGCGCCCCAGGCACTTTCTTCGCGGCCAAGGTAGGCTTGGGCGTAGGCCGTGGCCGTGGAACCAATGTCGTTGCGTTTGCCATCCAGGATGACGAGCAGTCCCTGATCGCGGGCGTATTCGATCGTCCGCGCCAAGGCCGTCATTCCCGGTACGCCCGCCTGCTCAAAGAAGGCGGACTGTGGCTTCACGGCCGGGACTTGCGGAGCGACCACGTCAATCACTCCGCAGCAGAACGTCTCGAACGCCGCCGCTACCTCGGCCGGGTTCGACGATGAAAGGCCAGCCGTCAGCGGCGCGGGCAAGTTTTCGAACCGTGGGTCCAAGCCCACGAGCGTCGGGGTACGACAACGACGAACCGCCGCGGCGAGCCGCTCGGCAAAGGAATCCATTCGCGGCAACCTCCTTTACGCTACTGAGCCACTGCCAATCCAAAATCGTCGCGCATGTCGCGCCAGACGCAATGGATGTGGTTGGCGATGTTACCCGCCGGGTCGGGCTGTGTGTTGACGAACTCGATCACAAAGGTGGGGCCCTGCACACGATAGTAATGCCCAATCCCCGGCTCACGCGCTCCCGCCCAAGCGAACCGAACGTGCTCGGGTCCTGCTTCGATAATGTCCTGCATTCGCGCGTCGCGAATCTCTTTGGGCATGTTGTCGGCGTAGGCGATCACCAAATTCTTCATGATCTCTTGTTGGGCTTCGTTCAGGTCGGCATAGGAAATACCCACCTTCTCGTCGACGGGCGGTGGCAATTCGCCAGCTCCGCGAATCTCCGCAGGTGCCGTTTCGGCGATGATGGCTTGGGTTCGTTGTGCGTCCGTTAGGGCGTTGACCAAATCAAAGGCCAATTGTTCCTCGCGTTTGAGGACTTGTGTCCCCGCCTCTAGCCCACCTTCTACTTGTTTCTTGACAATCGCCGGATTAGCGGCGAAGAACGTGGGGGTCGACGAGACAACTTCGCCGTCTTTGATCGAGAAGTTCAGCGACAGGTGATGCCCCTCGATGCTCAGCCCCCATTGTCCCGACTCGCCGGGCGTGCCAAAAATCGTGAAGTAGTAGCGATCGGTCTGACGCGCGAAGCGGTTCGTTCCCCGTTCGTGCTCAATAGCGTGCAGGATGTGTTCGAGCTGCATGATGCTGGTCGCCTTTTGGTAGCCGACTTGGCTGAGCGTGCTTTGCAACAGGGCGTGAGCGGCTTTCTTCTGCGGCTCGTTCATCTCCCGCAATTGCAGGCCCTTGCGATACTCTTTGGGAATGAAGTGCCAGTCGAGTCGCTCGGGCTTGTCATACGGCAAGAGGGCGACGGCCTTCTGTTCGTCCGTCAATGTGGTGATGAACGCCGTGGCCTTGTCGGTCATATCGCCGCCGACCGCACCGACGCGCCAATAGGCGGCACCAGCCGTGGAAAGCATTAACAAAGCGAGCGAGGCAAGGATGGTAGTAAATCGTTTCATGGCGGGATGACTCCGTATGCGGGGTTCATGGCGAGAGTGCCCTACATGATAGTTATTGGGCAAGCCGCCCGCCACCCTTCGTCAATGCGTGTGCGTGTACGTTAGCCTTTCCAGGCTGACTATCAGGCTGTCAGGCCAGGTCAATGCGTGTGCGAACTTCGCCGGGGATCGCGATCGCTATGTTGCTGGTCGCGATGGAAGTGTAACGTCGGTAACGCCTTGAGCAGGCGTTCGATGCCGTCGTCGGTGATTGAGGGCACATCGTCCACATACAGCGACTGAAGCTGGGCCATGCCTTCCAGCGTCTTCAAGCCTTCGTCCGTCAGGGAACCACCGATCACATGCAGAAAGCGCAGGCTGGGCAGCGCGGCGATGTACTCCATTCCCCCATCGCTGACGTGCGGACTGCTAAATCGCAGCAGTTGTAATTGCGGGAGCGTTTGCAGGGCGGCCAATCCGTCGTCTCCAAAGCTGGCCGAAGGTAAGTTCAAGTTCTTCAAACTCGTGCATTGACTCAAGACTTGCAGCGCCTGGTCATCAAACGATCCTCCGCGCAAATGCAGGCGTTCGAGGTGTGGCAGGGTCGTCAGGTGTCGCAGCCCCGCATGAGTCACTCGGCAGTTAGCGGCGTCGAGCTGACGTAGCTGCGTCGCCTCACGTAGCAGTTCGAGCTCCGCATCTCCCACGAGTTCCGTGCCGACGGTGATGGTCGAGCCTTGTCCGGCACGAACCAACTCCAACTGTTCTCGAAACGAAGGTTCACGCGTTTCGCGCCGCGCACGGCAACCGTTGGCAACTACGAGTCCACTGATCGACAGCAGGATTGGCACCACGACACACATCCGCCACGACATCACCGGCTCCCGCAACGAGGACATGACATAACATAACGGCTGGTCCCGGATTTCAAGCGGATGGTCATCACTTCACCACAGCGAGGGCAGTATTCCGGTTCGTCGTTGGTACCTGATTCATCCGAGCGTTGGCAGTCGGCACAGAGCTTGGTGGCGGGAAAGACTTCCAAGCGTTCCCGCGAGATTGGCTTTCGACAACCTTGACAGATGCGCGTCGGTTCCCAATCGTCCCAGTCGCGATCCGCGGCTTCGCGAACCGTCAGGCCGACGTGCTGGCAGGCTGCACAACGGAATCGATCGGCTGCGGAAGTGAACAGCTCCACGACCATTTTTGGCTCGGGAACGTGGCTGCGACGCATGACGCCGACACCTTGCAGACGGGCCATCATCTGCGAGTAACCACACAGCTCGATCGCCGCACACGCGGGACAGACAAGTTCCTTAGGCCTTGCTACTTCAGTCACGAGGCCATCCCTTCCTCAGACAGGGTCATTGTGGCGAAAAGTCGAGCAGAGACTGTAACTCACTCATGGCCGCCAAGTCGCTACGTCGTTCATTCGTCGCAAAGATGTGCTGCAAGTTCACCAGCATCCGCGATAGCCATTGGGAGTGCGTGGCGGGGGCCAGGTATTCCGGGGAACGTGGCACGGGACGACCGGTAACCTCTTCCATCCGTTCAAAGGCCTCGTCCGCCGTGAGCACCCCGCCGCCCAGATAGGGATCGACGATCATCCAGCCTTGATCCGTCATGACTCGACACACAAAGTGCCCCGGAGCATTGACGCCTTGAATCCGCAGTCCCACGCGTTCGCCGACCACTTTATAGACCAGCGATAACGCCACCGGAATGCCTTGTTTCGTGGCAAGAACCGCCGAGAGATAGCTGTTCAGCGGGTTGTAGTAATCATCGCTGTTGCCGTGAAACCCCTCTTCATCGAACAACACATCGTGCAGATGCGCCAACATCGCCTCGGTCGACGACGTGCGAAATCGCGAGCTAACTCGGAGGGCGAGATCTTGAAGTTGCTGCTCCACGGTCTCGGGTTCGATATCGTCCAGAGCATGCATTGAAATCGCGATGGCCCCTCGGAGCAAGCCGGACGTGGTCTCGATCACGGGCACCTGTTCCGCAAATAACTGGTAGGCTTGCGGTCGGCAGAGCTGGGGGGAAGGTTGCATGATACGTGGTACTTCGTGAATTGCACCGAGGCCTGCCGCCCGTTCCGCTGGACCAGCATTTTTGCTTACACTAGAATAACCTCTCACGGCGAGGTTTACCAATCTCCCATAAACTCGGGTTATGAGGACAAGCTGATGACACGAAAATTGACACTGGCAATCGTGACCTTGGTTGGCTTCGCGATGGGTGCCGGAGTGACTCACGCGGAGATTTCCGGTCACTATCTGGAGAGCCGCACCTGTCAAGTTTATACCGGGCCTTGCTTCGCCAATGCGGAAGTCGGGCTCGCTGGCAAGGAAGCGATCATGGCGTGGAGCATCCTGCGCGGGACACACAACGGAGTCGACCTGTCGGGCCTCAAGGTCGTGCTGGCT
>JBGTHH010000885.1:0-3215 GCA_041746275.1 Pirellulaceae bacterium
CGCTTGGCCGCCGTCTCGAACGAGAGTCGGGTGCGCGTACTCGGTTCATAGAACAAAGTCGATAGAATGTAGTCACGAGCCAGCGTGCGGCGGCCGCGTACCCGATGGGGTTTGCCTGGCGTGGCCATTTCATCCAGGAAGCGATCCGCCAACTCGAAGATCGCCTCAATTTCGTCGTTATCGAGATCTTCGATCGAGACAACATTACGCGCCATGTTAGCTACCCGAGGCGATGGAGGGGATCAACCAGCACAATTGTTCGTGATTGTATCACCGCGCTGGCAGGTCACAAGCCGCGACGACGCGAGCCGGACACTCGTCGCGCGTGGCCCTGCCCTCGGTGCCTCCGTTGGCTGACACATAACCGGAGCCCTGTTGAAAGTGATGAATACGAACGATTTGCCGCGAATCCTGCTGCACACCTCATCGATGGCCAAGAAATCCCAATGGAATGCGGTGTTATTCCAGGCCAAACTAGGCAGATTGCTCACGGAGGATGAGGGTCCGACGAGTGAGCCATTCGAGATCCTCGTTACCGATGGCTCGTTGCCGGCTCCACGCGATCTTGCGAACGGCTCCTTGAGGCTGTTTGGCGTCATCGCGATTGGCTCGACCATGGCTGCCGATGTCACTTTGCCCGATGATTTTACCCCGCGCGAATTGACATTGGCTTGCCAACTTCTAGGCGAGATCGTGCGTCTGCGCCGTGACCGCCACGACGATCACTTGGCTCATCAGCGTCTGGCGGAGCTGGCGACGCGCGATCCCCTGACCGGAATCGCCAACCGCCGGGCTTGGGACGACGAACTGGCGCGGCGCATTTCCGGAGGCTCGGATCTCCCCCGCCCGTGCTGCTTGGTTCTCTTGGACGTCGATCACTTCAAGGATGTCAACGACACTTGGGGGCACGCGGTTGGTGACGAAGTTCTGCGACAAATCGCCCGGGCGCTGACCAGCAATGTGCGTGACCGGGATTTCGTCGCCAGGCTGGGCGGGGATGAATTTGGAATGTTGCTAGCGGACGTGCCCGCCGATCGAGGTTGGTCGGTCGTCGAACGGATTCGCGGCGGAATCCAACCGTTTGTGGCGTCGATCGGCAGACCAGAAGTAACGATGAGTGCCGGACTTGCGATCCGTTTCGAGAATCTTGATGGGGTCGCGCTCTGTGCCGAAGCGGATGCCTTCCTCCGACAAGCGAAGGCGGCGGGGCGGAATCGGACCACCGCCAGCACCTAGATGCGCGACGCTCTATAAGACTTTCTGGGAACTTTCTTTCAAGCCGAGCGCCGAGAATGTCGATAATGCGGCCTGTAGCGATTACGCAACTTGAGTCGTTTTTGTCGGAAACCTTCTCGGAGCTGTGGAATGTCCGAACCAACACTTCGCCGGTTCAACCTGGGGATCCTGCTCCTTGGCGCGCTGACGGCCGGTGGCTGTGCGCAAATTCAGGCTCCGCTGGGCGATCTGTTTCAATCGCCAAGTTCCGACTTGGTGGTACAGGAGCAACAGGCGGAACAGACGGCGGCGGCGAGCAGACCAACGGCGACTTACCTAGTGGAGATCCATCCTGCGAAAAAGTCGCCACAGAAATTCGAGCTGCCGCTGACGGAAGAACCCGTGTACATGCAGGAGGTTCTGACCAAGTCCCAGGCCCTGGAAAGATTCGGGCGAGTCAAAATCGAATTGTGGCGGCACCAACCGGATGGCTTGGGTTATCACAAGTTGAAGATACCGTTCGATCGCAAGACGCAGAGCGTCCCTGCAAGTTACGACTACGCCATTCATCCGCGCGATCGACTCGTGTTTACCGAAGACACCTCAACCGTGCTCGACGATATGCTGTTAACGCTCTCCGGTACCGCCACCCGATTCACGCAATAGCTTCGCGTCGAATCGGACATCAGGCCGACACTCGCCAGCGAATGTTGAACAGCCACACCATCATTGATAGCAGCAGGCCGTTCAACGCGAGTGTGAAGCCCACATAGGCAGCACAGAGCGTCCACTGGCCGCTTGGTACCGGCTCGTTGCTCGAACTGGGCAGGTCCAAGTCGAGCGGGACGGAGAACGCCGCGGCAAAGGGACTGGTTAGTCCGGTCCAGTGGACATGAGCCGTGGCGGGATGCGTCGGGAAGAAGCTGGACGCAAAGAAGGTGATGGCCAAGGGGACACAGAAGAGAAGGATGATGATCAAATAAGCGCACATCAGGCTGGTCGATGTCTTGCGAAAGAGCACCGAACAATACAGTGCGACCGTGGCGGTCGTCAGGCAGGTCAGCAGCACGATGGCCAGATAGGCGGCCACGGCCGGCAGGTTGATCCAATAGAACGAAACCATCATGCAGGCCAACAACACAGGCCAGAACAGGAACATGGTCAATACGGTCGAGACGCGCAGCCCGGCCAGCAGTTTGCCCGACAGAATCTGCCAGGGGGTGATGGCGGTGGTGAGCAAGAGATCCAAGGTTTCCCGCTCCCGTTCGCTGGTTATACTGCCGGCTGAAAAAACGGGGCCGACCAGAACGTTAAACAGCACGACATAGCTGATGTACCAGGCCGCGTACTGCGACGAGATATAGAGGCAAACCGCCATCAGCGGAATCGCCAACACCATACTGAGCTGGATGACCAGGCGCAGCATGAGAGTTCCTTGACTAAAGATCTCGCTACGAATTTCCTTGTCATAGACCGGGTTGGCACCGTCTTCCATCAAGTCTTCGCGCTTCCCCGGAGCAAACAGACGGTCGGGGAACTGATCGCGCTGAATGACTAACCCCACCGCCTCTTGGGCCTCGACATCCAGGTCCACGACTTCATTCCCTTCGCTGCCGACATCGGGCGGATGGAGCAAACGCCGCATGGTGCTGATGAACAGGCCAATGCAAATGGGCACGGTCACGGCGGGCAGCAGCGTGAGTGAGAGTAGCAGTCGGGCCGCACCGCTTGTGGCCATTTGATTCCACAGCCAGACGGCGATCATCGCCAGCGGCAAGATGGTGAGATACGACACGACCAGCGAGGCGGCCGTGCGTGTGAAGTAGCTACTCCAAGCCAGGCTGATCATACCGAACGTCACCACTGCCAGGATAAGCGCAAGATACATCACCAACACTTCGTACAGCGACACACCCCCCAGCGGCAAGCAAATCATGGCGATGGGCAAAGAGCAGAATATTAGAATCGCCAGATGCGCCAGCGAGGCGAGCAACTTGCCC
>JBGTHH010000886.1:0-4371 GCA_041746275.1 Pirellulaceae bacterium
GGGCGAATGTGCATACTCAAGTCGATATGTCGTCGAAACCACAATGGCCATTTGCTCAAACGCTGGCCAAGTTGCTCGGTGGCTGCTGGTTTCTCCGTTGGTCGGCCAGAAACCTCGCCCTGCCCACGGCGTTGAACCCAAACCGCCGCTTTCGTTTAGAGGGGAATGGGTTTGGGTTGCCCACACTGATCGATGATCTACTGAATGACGACCGCGATCGCTTCGCGGTGTTGGAACGTGAGTTCACACAGATCTTTCCCCATGTTCGTAGCATCGCGTTAGTCCAGCAGCCGGGATTCGATTCGCCGGTGGATCAGGCGGACGACACGCTTTCGCTGCAACGTTCCCCGGGTAAACAAGTTGTCTTCCGACTTCACGACTCAGCATATGATCTGCCCGCGTCGCAGGCAGCGGAAGGGATGCTATATATCCTTGGTTACTTGGCCCTCAAGCATCTTCCCGAACCGCCGCGCGTGCTATTGATCGAAGAACCCGAGAACGGAATCCATCCGCTGCGCGTCGCGGAGATCGTTCGTATTCTACGGCAGTTGATCGAGAGGCATCCCACGACGCAGGTGGTCTTGAGCAGTCACTCGCCGTATCTCGTGGATGCCTTCCAACCAGAAGAAGTCACATGGTGTCGACGCGATCCGACGACCAATCACGTCACGCTAACCCGACTGGACACAGTCCCCGATGTCGAACGTAGCTTGCGAGTCTTCTCGCTGGGCGAGATCTGGACCGGCGAACTGGAATCCCCACCCGAGGCGGTTGAGGCGAAATGATGGAGCAGCGAGTTCTGGTAGTCGGCGACGGTAAGCACGAACTTGGAGATGGTTCCGAGATGGCGTCGCTGGTGATCCTACTGCGGCGGCTGGTTGGGGACTCGATTCGTTTCCGCCCCGAATGTCGGCAGATTTGTTCCTTTAAGAGAAGAATTCACGCTCGCGGTGATCGTTATGCGAGAAAGCTCATTGCCGTCCTGATTGATGCTCAAAAAGCTGGCTACGCGGCGGCCTTCATTGTGATCGACCGCGATGGCGACCGATCTCGCACCGTATCGGCAACAGAGGCACAGGAAAGTGAGTTGGCCACGATTCCGCGTGCGATTGCCGTCGCCGTGGAAACCTATGACGCTTGGTTCCTCGCCGATCATTCCGCACTTTGTCACGAATTGCAGGTGTCAATCGACATGTCACCTGCTCCAGAAACTTTGAAGAGTCCCAAGGCGGTTATCGAGGAACTTTGCAACGATCATCACTACGTCAATTCGACTCGACAACTGTATTCGCGGCTTGCGGAAAGGATCGATTTCGATCGACTGCGCGAACGGTGTCCGCTGGGATTCGCAGTGTTCGCGGATCGAGTAAGGGAAGCCGGTCAGAGGCTGCGCACGACGGGAAAGTGAAACGCGTGCCGCTCGACAAGCAAGTCGAACTGCGATTGATGCGCGCGGTGTTGTTGCACTACGAAGCCGAACCGTATCCAGCCTACGAGCTCTGCGGAATGACGGATTGAGCCGATTTCGAGAATCGGCGATGGAAGCCGGTCTAGCATCACAGCTTGGCGGATTGTGACTCAATACCTTCACATCACAGAAGGCGCGTCGGCGTATCGAAGTCTCGACCTACCCCCGATTCCACTTCCAGTTGATCTGCCGTGACGGGGAGTCTTGGCCATTAACCGAACGCCCTGATTACGCGGGTTGTGGCCAGCCTCTCTCGCCCATATTGGCGATTAACATCCGCACGGCATCCGCTGTTTGGGCAGGGTTATTGTCGCCAAAGCCGGTATCGCCACCCTAACCTGTTTAGACGCCGCGCGGTATGATTCACTCCTGCGACCAAGCGACCGATTGGCGAGTGGGCTCGCGATAAACTATGCGGGGAAGGTAACCTAGTGGCATCGTAGAACGCGATTGTGTAGCTATCACACAGGCGTAGACGATACAAGGTAAACTACCATCACCCTCAGTCCCACCCATGCCTCCCGCACATTCATCCGTCCACGATCCGTATAGGAGACCCCCCGTGGCTCGACCTCTCCTGGGAAAACTTGCCTTAGCCCTTTCCATCGCCGTTGGCGCGAATCGAACCGTCGATGCGGCCAAACCGAGCGAGACACTATTACCGAATACCACAAAGGCATACGTCTCGGTGCAGGACGTCGATCTGTTGCGGCAGCAGTTCAGCGAAACGCTGCTCGGCCAACTCATCGAAGACCCGGTCATGCAACCGTTCGTCGAGGATGTGCAGACCCAGATTCGCGACAAACTGAGTGAGGCCAGTGTCCGGCTCGGGTTGAGCTGGGACGATCTGGAGGGAGTTTATAGTGGCGAGGTCGGCATGGCCTTGATCCAGCCCTGGGACACTCAAGTGGAACAAACCCGCATCGCGACCGCCAAAGCGGAGGCGATCGCCAAGGCCAAGGCGGCCGGTAAGAAACCAGCCGAAGTGGATGCCGCGGGCAAGACGGCCGAGGCGAGCGCCAAGAAGCTCCTGGATACCGAACGCCGTCAGCAAAAGGCCGTGGCGATGCTGGTCGATGTGACCGGCAAGCTCAACGAAGCCAATGAACTGCTCGCCAAGGTCGCCAAGAATCATTTAGAAGAAGGCGCGAAGCAAAGCAGCCTCACGATCGAAGGTGTCAACGTGGCTGTTTTCACTCGTCCGCCGAAAGGCACCGAGGTCGAGCCTAGCGTTTCGTTCTACTGCATTCACGAGGATCAGTTGGTCGCGGCGGATCATCAGGATGTGCTGACGTCGATCTTGGCGCGGTTTTCCCAGCCCCTGCCCAACGGACTGCATGACTTCACGCCCTACATCGCCACGATGAAGAGCGCCGATCAGGCGATGGGTGCCACGGAATCCCATTTGCGTTGGTTCGTCGAGCCGTTTGGCTACACCGAGGTGCGGCGTGCTTACAACGGTGGTCGGAAGCGACGCGGCACCGATATGCTGCGAGTGATGCAAAACCAGGGCTTCACGGCGGTGCAAGGACTTGGGGGACACGTGGCCTTCAAAACGGAACACCACGACATTTTGCATCACTCGTTGGTCTTCGCACCGGCCGTCACTCGGGCAGCGGGTGATACCGCGACCACCAAGTACGACTTGGCCGCGAGAATGCTGGACTTTCCCAACAAGAGCGATGTCGCGCCGCAGCCGTGGATTCCGCGCGGCCTGGGCATGCACTTGACGTTTAACTGGAAGATGGAAGACGCCTTTTGGTATGCCAAGACGCTGGTCAACGAAATCGCCGGTGATGATGTCTTCAACGATGTGATCGAGAACATCGAAACGGATCCCCACGGTCCCCAGATCAACATCAAGCAGGAATTGACTCGTCACCTTGGCGAACGCGCCACGTTGTTCAGCGATTACCGCTTGCCCATCACTCCCAAGAGCGAACGTATGATGGTCGCGATCGAAGTCACAGATGCCGCCACGGTGACTCGTACGGTGAACAAAGCGATGGAAAACGATCCCGCGGCCCGCAAACGCGAGCACAACGGACACGTGATCTGGGAACTTCTGAATGAAGAAGCCGAAGTCGCGGAAATCAAAATCGAGGGCTTTGACGGTGGCTTCGGATTCGACGCACCGGTCGCCGAGGAAGAACCTCAAGACAAACCCTTTATCCCGAACTCCGCGGTGACGGTCGCGAACGGACACTTGCTGATCGCCACCCATGTCGACTACATCGTCGACGCATTGACTCCACCTCCCGCCCGCGACACCTTGGGTGCGGCGGTCGACTTCCAAGCGGTATCGGAGGCACTGGTCGGCATTGGCTCGAACGAGGACAGCTTCCGCCTGTTCACACGCACCGACGAAGCATATCGAGTCACCTACGAATTATTCCGACAAGGTAAGATGCCCGAGTCGGAATCGATCCTGGGCAAGCTGCTCAACCGCATGTTGACTCCGGAAGATGCGGAGGAAGGCGATCTCCGCGATCAAGAGTTGGACGGCTCGAAGCTCCCTGAGTTTCAGCTCGTTCGCCGCTACCTCGGCCCAGCCGGATTCTACGTCCGCACGGTCGACGAGGGCTGGACGGTCTCGGGTTGCTTGCTGACGAAGGAGCTGAAGTAAGCGCTGGACTTAACGTTTGTCGGGCCACTCGACTTTCGCCCAAAACGGATGTTGTCGATCACCACGGGTGCGCACGTCTTCCAGGAGCGTGGCGATGTCGACCTTGCCGTCCCAGCGTATGACAGAACCTTTAACCGCCACGGTCACTTGCTGGTCGAAGTTGACCATCTCGGGCGCGAGCCAGACCGTACCGCGGTCGGCTTGCGCCGAGATGGAGATGCGATTGGTTTCATAGATGCGGGCGGTCGTCTTGATGGGACGCACCGTCCGCTCTTTC
>JBGTHH010000887.1:0-6190 GCA_041746275.1 Pirellulaceae bacterium
TTGATCCTCGACCAACCGAATCAGCGTTCCACCCATGCTGATCACATCGTCGTCGGGATGCGGGCTGAAGCAGATCACGCGGCGCGGTTCCCGTCCCGCCGGATGATAATCGATCGTGTCCATCATCCAGCGGAACACGCGATGGGCCAACGTCGGTGCCGGTCCGTGGTGGCGCAAGAGATGGTGCAGGTTGTGATTCCGAAAGTCATCGTCATCCAGTTTGAGGAGCGACTTGCCCGACTGCTCGCAGAGCCAAATGACCGCCCGTTTGATCATCGTGTCGGTCCAATCGACGGGGCCCACCAGCCACGGCGTCATGACTCCCGACAACGATTTGGCGGCCGCTTGGTCCACCAAGACCACCACGTCATCGTGATCCTGCAGGTAACTCGCCGGAATACGGGCGGTGATGTCGCCTTCCAATGTCTAGCGGATGATCGTGGCCTTCGACTCGCCTAAGGCGAGCAGTAAAATCTTGCGCGAGGCCAGAATCGAGCCGAGCCCCATGGTGATGGCCTGCGTCGGCACGTTCTCCTCGCCGAAAAAATCACTAGCGGCGTCGATGCGGGTGACGGGGTCGAGCGTGCAGAGCCGCGTCCGGCTATGCCTCACGCTGAAAGGTTCGTTATATCCAATGTGTCCATTGCGCCCGATTCCCAGCAACATCACATCGATCCCACCTTCGGCTTGGATTTTCGCTTCGTAGGCATCGCAGTAAGCCGGGACCTGTTCGGTTGGCAACGTGCCGTCGGGGACGTGAATGTTTTCCGGAGGAACGTTGATATGATCAAGTAGATGCTCGCGCATCCACCGCTGACAACTCTGGGAACGATCGGTATGGAGACCGTAATACTCGTCCAGGTTGAATGTTACGACGTTCGAGAAGTCGAGCCCCTCCTGGTGATGTAAGCGAATCAACTCGCGATAGACCCCGACGGGCGTCGAGCCAGTGGGCAAGCCCAACACGGCCTTTTGCCCCAAGGCGTTGCGTTCGCGTATGACGCTGGCAATGACGGCGGCAACTTGTTGAGCCAAGTCGTTTGCGGAGTCGAACACATAAGCCGGTACCTTGACACCAGATATGAGCCGCGCGGATGTGCTGCTGGGGGGGATGTGAAGCATCTTCGGATTGCGAAACTCCGGGATTCTGGCGTGCGATATCGACGAGCCCTCAGAATATCGGCTGCCTGGGAACGACGCAAACCGGGGAGTGAGCATGACTTTCTCCGGAACGACGACAACCAAGTCGCGTTAAATACTTCCGGTAAGGATTGTTTGGGATGGTATCGTGCTGAAGCTTAGGGAACCTGAAGAATTCACCTAGTGCAATGACTGTCATAGCAATTAGGATGAAGGATTCAATCTCAAGTGGAACCGATTCCGAGGTCACAGTGCGCTCGGGGTAAATTACGAACCTACTCGGCAAACACAGCGGTAACTCTTGTGGAGATAAGTGGTTGATGACGACAATTCACCCGCCGTTGAGGGTCGCGGTGCGACTTGTGGTGTGTTTGGTATGTCTCGCGGTGTCGCGAGCCGTTCCAGGGGCTGATCCCACGTTTGTCGGGAAATTGGCATTTGCCGTCGACGAAGCGGGTGTCAAGCGGCTGGGACTCGATGACGAAGTTAAGCTAAAGCTCATCGAGTTAATCGACCGCCGCGAACGCGAGGCGCTAAACATGGCGCTGGAGCTGAAGGATCTTCCCCAACCCGAAGTCACCGCCCGACTGGCACCCTTTGTCGCGGAATCGGAACGCCAAGGCTTAGCTCTGCTAACTCTCGAACAGCGGACGTTGTTGGAACAGGTGCATGTAGCGCGGCAGGGCTTGAGCTCGTTGGCGGACGCCGCGATCGGACGGATTCTGGAGTTAACTGAGGAGCAACAGGCACAGATTCGCGATTTGCTCGAACAGCGCAGTGCCAAACTAGTACAAGGCGGTGAGAATGACCGCCGTGTCGTCATGCAAGAGACAGAACGTAAGCTCTCGGCCGTGCTGAGCGATACCCAACGGGAGAATTGGCAGCGTCTTGCGGGCATGGTGGATGGTGAGTTACAGCCTGTCGCTCCTGCCCCCACTGTCGCTACGCCAGCCACTCCCACACCCGCTCCACAGCCCAGCGAGCCTCCGAAACCGCCAGCGGTAGCCATGCCCAAAGAGCCGACGACCGACGACAAGCCTGCCCCGACCGCCGAACTTGACGTGCCCATTCGAAGCGGCGAAGTCAAGCTGAAGTTCAATTTCGTCCACCAACCGTGGGCTGATGTGCTGGAGTGGTTTGCCGAACAAGCGGACTTGTCACTGCAGCTCGACGCCCCACCTGCGGGCACCTTCAATTACCGCGATTCACGCTCCTACACCCCGGCGGAAGCGATTGATCAGATGAATCGGGTGTTATTGCTGAAGGGCTATACCTTGGTCCGTAGCGAGCGGTTGTTGACGCTGCTGAATCTTGAGGATCAGATCCCGCCCCAGTTGATCGAATTCGTCAGCGTTAGTGACTTGGATCAACGTGGTGCTTTCGAGATCGTGAAATGCTTGTTTCACTTGGTGAAGATGAGCCCGGCGGATGCCGAGACCGAGATCGGCAAGATGATCGGTCCGCAGGGGTCGGTGATTGCGTTTCCGACCGCCAATCAGATTTTGGTCACGGAGACAGCCGGTAAGCTCCGCACGATTCGTGAGATGATTGAGCGTGTGGAGAATCCCGAGGCGGGGATCGGGCAGGGAATTGTCGAAGTCAAATTGGCACATGTGGGCCCCGAGGAAGTGTTGTCCATCGCACGTCCCTTACTCAACATTCCGGAAGGGCAAAACTCAAATGACAAGATCCGCATCGCCGTGGATGCATTCTCCTCACGCCTGTTCGTATCGGGTGATCGGGGCTTGATCGGCCAGTTGCAAAGTCTGGTCACGGCGGTGGACCGAGCTCCCGTCGCGGGAGAAGGGGCGACGCTGGGTGCCTTAGAACAACCGCAACTGATGACGTACGCGATTACCAAGGCCGATCCGACACAAGCCCTGCAAGTCTTACAGACGCTGCTTGCCGGTCTGCCAGATGTGCGATTGACGGTCGACCCGGTGACGAACAAACTAGTTGCTTTGGCACGACCGGCCGAGCACCGCACGATTGTAGCGACCCTGCAGCAACTGGAAGGTGAATCGGATCAGGTGGAGGTGATTCAACTGCGTCGGATGGATCCGCAGCTAGTCATCCTTTCGGCTAATAAACTGCTGGGATTCGGCGGTACGGAGGTGGCGACAACGGGACCGAAGATCGATGGCGATCCGATTTCGATGAAGCTGTGGGTGCGCGGCACTTCCGCTCAGATCGCTCAAGTCAAGGATCTCGTCGAGAAACTGGAAGGACCACAAGACAGCGCGGATGGGATGCGCAAGCACATTCGCGTCCTACCGCTCAGTGGCGCGACCGCCAATTCGGCGCTCGATAACATGGAGCTGTTTTGGCCCACGATGCGCGAAAACAAAATCCGCATCGTGACGCCTTCCGCAGTCGGCTCGACGCTTCGCGAGCGTCGCTTGGCCAACCCACTTCCAGCCACGAATCCATCAACGCCAACGCAACCACTTCCGATCGTGCCTGTACCTGACGATAATCCCTCGACACCGCCGACGGTTCCAGAGCCGGCCACGGATCCGGCGACGCGCGGGAATGCTGACGTGACGGACACGGGGCTATTCCCCGTGAACCATCTCTGGCAAGCCAACGAACCTGCGTCCGCCGCGGAACAGACCGGGCCACGATCTCCGGTGCTTGGCGATGACATCGTCGTCTCGATTACACCCAACGGGATTGTCATCGCGTCGAACGACCTGGATGCGTTGGATGATTTCGAGGCTTTGCTTGGTACGTTTACCTCGCAATCGTCACTTTTTGCTAGCGAACCCACGGTGTTTTGGCTGAAGTATGTGAAAGCCGATGTCGCGGCCGAGACGTTGGAGCAGGTGGTGAACGGTGCTTCGGCGACCAGCAGCAGCGGCGGTTCGCTATTAGGCGATATGACATCTTCGATGCTAGGCGGTATCGGCGGAGGGCTCTTGGGCGGAATGCTGGGCGGTGGTAGTAGCGATTCGGTCGCAGCGGGAGCCGCCAGCATTGTCGCCGACGTGCGGCTGAACTGTTTAATCGTGCAGGCGGCGGCCTCCGACCTACTGCTGATCGAGCGGCTGCTGCCGATTATCGATCGCGAGTCCAGTCCCGAGGAAGTCCAAACCAATGGTAGGCCGCGGCTGATCCCAGTACTCTACATGCCCGCCGATCAGATGGCGACAATTGTCAAACAGATCTATCCCGATCGCGTGGCAGGTGCTTCCGGAAGTAACCAACAGCAACAGCGACAACCGTCCCCGGCCGACTTCATTCAAGCATTGCGGGGCGGTGGGGGCGGAGGAGGAGGGCGGGGCGGACGAGGTGGTGGGCAGGCTGACTCCGAGCCGCAAAAGATGACGATCGGCGTCGATCCACGCAGCAACTCGCTGATCGTGGCCGCGCCCGAGCCGTTGTTTCAGGAAGTGGAACTCTTGGTGGCTCAACTCGATCGAGAAGGTTTGGAATCCAACGATGCCATGGAAGTCCTCACGATCCGTCACGGGAACCCCGAGGTCGTGAAGAAGGCTCTAGCCGCCGTCATCGGCGAGCAGATGAAGACATCGACCACCAGTTCCAGCAGCGGTTCATCGACGCCCACCAGCCAGCCACAACCCTCGAGTGGCCAAACTGATGCCGCCTCGGTACAGCAACGCATCGACTTCTTCCGCTCGCTGCGTGATGGGGGTGGAGGGTCCAGCGGTGGCTTTGGTGGATTCGGCGGGGGTGATCGTGGCGGGTCCACAGGTGGCCGAGGAGGAGGTCCGCCGACTGGTGGCGGAAGGCGTGGCGGACGATAACGCTATTGGGATGCGACGCGAGGTCCAAAGAAAGACACCAACCGCCCTGGTGACGCTGAGTGGATTCCGGGCCAGACGCAACTTCGTCGCGAAAGTCGGAAAAACGTCATGCTCAGGGCGGCTGGTCGACAGTAAACCCCACCGTCACGCGATCCGACCGCGCGTTGTACAGTTTCTCCGCTCCGCGTTCCCAGGCGTCGTGGTCGAGATTACAATGCAAGCCAGGTATTGGTTGCGAAGCGATCGATGCATTTTGGTCAGAACATCGATAGCGGCCATGGGGTTCGATAGTCATTCCAACGCAGGGCTAGTAAGTGCCCGTTGGTTTCCCTCCGAGGCTGTGAAAAATGGGACTGGCTCCGAGTGGATGTCGGTGTTTTGCAAGGATTTCGCGTAGCTGCGAGGTGCCTTTCCCAATTTTTTCACAGCCTCTCCGCAAGCGTTCGGCAGCCCGTTGCCTGTTGGACGTGACAACACACTCAAGATTCCGCGACATTGGCTTGAACGGCGAAGTGGTGGGCACTGCATCGGATTTAAGGAATAGAAAGTAGTTCGAATGGAAGCTGGTGAAATACTCGTGGGTTGCGGCTTGCTGGATGATCGTCAACTGACGATGTCCCGCATGCAGAATCAGGACGACGTGGTCGAGGCCGCCGTCGAGTTGGGCTTCGTCACTGAAGAGGCCGCTCTGCGTGCTCTTGGCGAAGCGGTGGGACTGGACTATGTCGATCTGAGCGAGATCGATGTGGATCTGTCGCTGCTAAAGAGCTTTCCCACCAAACTGATCCATCGTCAGTCGTTGTTTCCCATCAGTCGCAGCAATGGCGATTTGGTGGTGGCCACTTCGGATCCGTTCGATCTGTATCCATTGGACGAGGTGAGTGCCGCGACCGGCTTGAGTGTCACTCCGGTTCTCGCCGCGCGTAGCGAAATCGGCAAGCTGATCAAACGCCATCTGGGAGTGGGCAGCGAAACCGTCGATGGACTGATGCTGGCCACCACCGAGGACGATGGCATCGAGCTGCTGAGCGACATGGAAACCGACGGCTCCGAGCTGTCCGAGATGGCTCAGGAAGCTTCGGTGGTGCGGTTGGTCAACGAGATATTGATGGAGGCGATCGAGTCCCGCGCGAGCGACGTCCATATCGAGACCCAACCCTCCGGTTTGAAGATCCGCTACCGCATTGACGGTATGTTGCAAACGCAACCCGTGCCCGCGGAAATCAACCGGTTCGCGTTAGCGATCGTCAGTCGCTTGAAGATCATGTCGAACCTGGACATCT
>JBGTHH010000888.1:0-6008 GCA_041746275.1 Pirellulaceae bacterium
CGAGTCAACGTGTTCGCTCGGGGAAATCAAGAATCGGGCGGATCTGGTCATCTACTGGGGAGCGAATCCCGTTCGCAGTCATCCTCGACATTTGGAACGCTATGCGCTCGATCCCGTGGGCATGTTCGTTCCCCAGGGTCGCGCCGGGCGAACGCTGGTGGTGATCGATGTGGCGGAGACCGAAACCCGCGCCCTAGCGGATGTGTTCATTCCGATCGAGCCGGCGCATGACTTTGAAGCCATCTGGACACTCCGCGCTCTGCTACGCGGGCTTCCGGTTCGCGCCGAGTCGCACGCAGGCACCTCGCTGGAATTGCTTAAGGATCTGGCAGAACGAATGAAGTCGTGCCGCTGTGGTGTGGTATTCTTCGGGCTGGGTCTGACGAGAACTGGCGCGGGGCATCGCAACGTCGAGGCCCTGCTCCGATTGGTCACCGACCTGAATGCCCACACCCGCTTTCACGCCAAGCGGCTGCGGATTCCCGGAGATGTCACCGGAGCCGACTCGGTGCTCTGCTGGCAGACGGGCTTTCCGTTCAGCGTGAACCTCGCGCGGGGATATCCACGCTACAATCCCGGCGAGTACTCGGCCAATGACATGCTCGAACGCGGAGAAGTTGATGCGTGCCTGCTCGTTGGCAGCGAGGGGATCGCCGACATGTCCGCCGCCGCCGTGAGGTATCTAGAAAGCATTCCCACGATTTGCTTGGATCACCCGACCGTCACGTCAGGCCTCGAACCGTGGCTCCGCTTCACAACGGCCGTGTACGGCATTCATTTGCCCGGCACCGCCTATCGTATGGATGAAGTGCCGATCCCATTGCGAGCGATGTTGCCGAGTGAATACCCCAGCGATCACGCGGTCTTGGAGGCGATTCTCGCGCAGCTCTCAGCCACCGGCCACGGGGGCGATCAACACCAGCTCGTCTCCATCCCGTAACGCGCGTGTGGCATGGCTGGCAACCGTCCCCAGATGTTCTCCCGCAACCGCAACTAAGCAGCTCGACGGCAGCGGCTGGTCGTCGGCCAGAAGGCTTTCGAGCTGATTCAGCAGATCGACTGTGGTGGAGCCATCGGCGAGCGACAGTTCGGCGGGCAAGCGTTCGGCGACGGTATAGCTGCGACCAGTGTAGAGAATGCGGATCTTCATGGCTGCGTGTTTTCTAAATCGATGAGCAACAGGGACAGTCCGAGCGACGTTGTAACTGGACCATGGTGACTTGGCCGCGATAACCATCATAGTTCAGCAGCTTGCCCCAGAGTGGAATTCCGCTGCCCGAGAGGATTTTGATCGCCTCCAAAGCCGCCAGCGAACCGATCGCTGACGAGATGGCTCCCACGACCGGAAAGAATTCCTCGAACGGCGGCGGTTCGGGATAAAGGCATTCCAAGCACGCCGTCTCGCCGGCCCGCAGCACGATCAGCGTCCCGGTCATGCCCCACTGCGCGGCATCGATGTAAGGAATGCGAGCTCGTGCCGCGGCTCGATTCAATCGCAAGCGTTCCTCGAATGTCGGTGGACAAGCCACGATCAGATCACACCGTGAGGCGAGTTCGACGGCTTCGTCGTCATTCGGTTCGTGGTCGATCGCTTCGACTTCCACAAACTGGTTCATCGATCGCAGGTACGCGCCGAATTCCGCCGCGCGGGACTTACCCAATCCCTGTTCGCAACCGAGTACCTGCCGATTCAGGTCGGGCGAAATCAGCTCGCCGCCGTGAGCGATCATGATATGGCCAACGCCCGCCATGGTTAACATCAGCGCGGCGGGTCCCCCCATCCCACCGACTCGCGTGATCAAGACGGTGGCCTGCTTCAGTCGCTGCTGGCCCGAGAGGGACAACACGGCTGGGCCAATCTGGCGATCGTACCGTTGCAGTTCGGCGGGAGTGAGCGGGGCGGGCGTGATGATTCGTTTCCTCAGGTGCGGAGAATCAGCGGCGTCGTTGGGAGACATCGACGTAACCGTACTCGCCTGCCGTGGCAACCGCAAGTCGGGCCACGAAGTTGAGGGAATCCTGGAGCGGCCCCGCACCAAAATGCAGTCCGTGGATGGTCGTGCGACCCTTCGCTTGTTTGGCGATGGCGCGAATCTGGGGATCGGTCAACGTTGGTTCGCCACCGTCGGTGAGCCAAAAGATAACATCCGGTTGCATCGCCAGCGCCGACATCAACGCACGTTCGTGCTCGGTCGCTCCGAAAGCCGCCTTCGATCCGAGAAACTCCGGGACCAACGCTCTATTCTCGGGCGTGGCCGAGAGCAGCTTCCGCTCGCGGAGATAGACACTTCGGTCGTGATACACGGCGACTTGAAAACGATGTTCCGGTTGCAGCGTCGCGAGGACCCGGACCAGCTCTTGCTCG
This sequence comes from Pirellulaceae bacterium, assembly GCA_041746275.1. Lineage (GTDB taxonomy): Bacteria > Planctomycetota > Planctomycetia > Pirellulales > Pirellulaceae. The sequence continues at coordinate 2,366 of JBGTHH010000888.1, forward strand.
GCGTCACGCAAAACTCCCAGCCCGCCGCTGCCCATGCTTTGCGACCGATCGATCAAGAATACAAACGATCCCCCCACGGCTTCCTTACTGCCGAAGATACTCAACTTAGTCGTCGGTCCCCGAGCGGTCGCCGCTTGCAGTCGCGCCTGTTCCGCGGCCACGATGGCCGATTCATCGACTCCAGGCAGTCGCGGGCGTCCACTGCTAACGACCAGTCGTGGTGCGTCGACCGAGGACACGCCCAACAGCGGCACATTTGTCGTCGCGGGGAGTGCTAGGTCCGGCGGCACCAACGATTCCGGGGAAACGGCGGAAGACTGCGACATCGTCGCCAAGTGATCGGGTGAATCCTCCGCCATCAACTCTTCGATGGACTGAGACTCTTCGAGATACTCCCGTTCGTTCGCCGCTGGCTGACGAGCCAATACGATCCCCACGGAACGCGTCGTCTCGGTTGGCACCCGATGCTGGGCTCCCTTGGTCATGAGCAACGAAAGCCCAATGACTAGCACCACGTGCAAGGATAACGAAAGTAACCACGCTCGCGTCGTGCGTGGCTGCTGCTGGTGGCTAGGGAGTTCAACCGTCATGACGCAACTCGCCGTCCCGATTCGCTTGCCAAACTATTCCACTTTCGACATCCAGAGCCGTCAACCAGCCGCCGCCCACACAATAGGTATCGATGCACTTCACGAATCCCAAGTCCAGAATCTCGCCGCTACCTTGGGGCGTGTGTCCCACAATGACGGTCTTGCCCGAGACATGGGGCTTGGGAATCCAACGCACAATGTGCTCCCACAATAGCAACCGATCGGGCTGTTGCATCAGCGGAAGCCGGTCGTGATAGTTCGCATGTACGAACATATGGGTCTCGGTCTCGTGGTAGCGCCGCAGCCCTTGCAAGAATACCCGATGCTCGACGGGCATCTCGTCCAACGAACCGCCGTAACTCGCCAGCGTTTCGCGGCCTCCGACTTCCAGCCAAGCCTCAAGCACCTCGATCGATTGGCAGGCGTCCAACAACATCACCTCGTGATTGCCCAGCAACGGAATGAGTTGACACTGGTCGACCAATCCGATGAGCAGATCGATCACGCAGCGACTGTCGGGACCGCGATCCACGTAGTCGCCCAACGGAATGATGACATCGTCGGCAGTAGGCTGAATGGCCTTGAGCAGTGCGGCCAGAGCTGACGCACAACCGTGGATATCGCCGATCGCAATCGTTCGCTGGGGCATGGTAGGTGCTTTGGGGCTGGAAGTGATTCGCACTGTGGGATAGTTTAGCGTCAAACTACCTAAGGAGTCTCGATGAGCGAATACGAAACCGACGTAGCAGCCTGTCGCGGTCGGCAGCGGCGGTTGCTCGAACAAATGTGGCAACTGGGAGTCGACGTGGCGATCGTCACGCAAACGGAGCACGTGCAGTGGTTGGCCGGGCCACGTTTCCCGTGGGTGATGCAAGCCGCAGTGGCTATACGAGCCGACGGACACGTCACTCTGACGGCACCTACCAAACCGAGCTTGGTCGCGGCGGCAGACGAAGTGGTCACCTACGAAGCCCAGTGGCATTCCACGCTACGTAATGATCAACGACAGGCCTGCCAGGAAGTCCTCGCGCAGGCCGTGGGATCGCACGTGTCGGGAAGTTGTCTTGGCGTCGAGTTTTCGACCTTTGGGCGGCATGGAGACCTGTCCCCGACGAAGCTAGTCGACATCGAACCGATGCTGTACGAACTGCGGCGTCGCAAAGATCCCGACGAGCTCGCACGGCTGCGACGAGCCATCGCGGCGACCGGCAAGATGTACGAACGCGCGCGGGAGATCATTCGGCCGGGCATCACAGAGCTGGAAGTCTTTAACGAGTTACAGGCCGTGGCGGTGCGGGTCTGTGGTGAGATGTTGACCGGTACGGGGAACGATTACCAATGCGGTTCGCGCGGCGGTCCTCCACGTAACGATCGCCCTGCGGCTGCGGGCGAACTGTACATCCTTGATCTTGGCCCCGCCTTCCGCGGATATTTCGCCGACAACTGCCGGACGATCGCCGTGACGGAGGCTGACGATGCGCAACAGCAAGCCTGGGACTGCGTCACGCGGATCTTCGCGCACGTCGAGCGTACTGTGCGGCCGGGAACGAGTGCTCGGGCTTTGTTTCAGCAAGCCCAAACCCTGCTCGACGAAGCGCCGTGCGGCGTCTTCAATCATCATCTCGGACACGGCATCGGCCTGTTTCCCCACGAGGCACCGCATCTCAATCCCCACTGGGACGACACATTTCAAGTCGGTGACGTCTTCACCGTCGAGCCCGGTTTGTACGCTCCCGAGTTGAAAGCCGGCATGCGAATCGAGAATGACTACCTCGTGACAGAGACGGGAGTTGAGCTCTTGACTCCGTTCCCTTTGGAACTGTGACGACGGCCTAATTCCGCGATGGATCTTCGGGCAGGTGTTTGAGATTCACCACGCTGGTGATGATATCCAGATTGATCCGTCGGGTGATGCGGTCCCACATCTCGTCGACATCGTCGAAGACTTCGTCCGCAAGGGCACTCGCGACCAACCAGCCGCCGTATGCGAGTTCCTCTTCCAGTTGCCCGCTTCCCCAGCCCGAGTATCCGCTGAAAATCCGCAATTCTTCAGGTGGATTCTTGATCAGCGCTTCCATCTGCTCCTGGCGAGCCGAGAAGCAACAACCGGGTAGGATCACATCGTCAGCATGGTCCTCGTCATCATGCAATGCGATCCATGGTCCTTCCACAGGTCCGCCCAAATAGATCGGCAAGTCGCACTCGCACGGTTCACCCTCGGCGTCGGCCCAAACACCCCGCACGGTTTCGTCGAGCGGTCGGTTCAACACTAGTCCAAATGCTCCCTCTTCATCGTGTTGGATGATGAACACGACGGTTCGCAGGAAGTTTGGATCACCCAAGTGCGGCGACGCGATGAGAAAATGGCCGCGTAGCGATTCCATCATGTGCTCCGCTCACAGAAGGAAGAGTTATGGTGTGGATTATACCTCGTGAAGCAGTAAATCCACCCCCCTCGTTTGCTCCGCAGCTCCCTGCGCGAAATGCCGATCACCAGAAAGCCAGGAATCACCAGACCGACGGAGGGAGCCGTAATGACGTGCCGACATTGTGGATCAAACAATCTCTATCAGAGCCGGAGCGGCAATTCGCTGATCCCCGCTCCATTGCGTCCCTTGCTCATGATTGGGCGCTGTCACGATTGTCAGCGGCGGATGGTGCTGCCGGGCAAGTGGCTCGGCGGCTCTGTCCAACCACGAGAGTCAACTCGCAAGAGCCGTGACGCGGCCTGACATTCTATTTCAGCCGGTATAGGTGTCGTGCCACGCACAACCGGCCCAAGACCAACCGACTCCGAAGCCGACCAACAGATTCGGCTTGTCACGTTCGATCCGATTTTGCGCCCGCATGTCTCGGATGGCAATCGGGATCGTCGACGATACAGTATTTCCGTAGTCGCGCAGGACGACTGGCATTTGCCCTTCCGGCAAGCCCATCCGTTCTCGCAACTGCGCGAGCATCTTGTAAGTGGCCTGATGGAACAAATAGAGTCCGACATCACTGGCCGTCAAGTTCGCCGACGTCAAGATGTTCTCCACCAACTTCGGAATGGC
>JBGTHH010000889.1:0-4768 GCA_041746275.1 Pirellulaceae bacterium
CGGCTCGCCTCCAAAGGGTCAGACCCCTTTTTTGGACAGGCTCTGAGTGTGCGGCGAAATGATGGCTCGACAGGTGGACAGGTGGGATGGATTGCGCGGGAGGTAGGCGCGCGAGGGTGACTTAAGGTTAGAATAGGGACCGTCCGACGTAACGCGGCGTTCGCGACTTGGCTCTCCCTCCGTTTTCTCTCATGCCTACGACAGGAGCTCTCATGCACTCCCTTACCCGTCGTCGTTTTTTGGAAGATTCGATGCTGGCCACCGCGGCCCTGGCAGCTTCATCCCCATCGCTCCACGGTGAAGAGGAGAAATCGACGGGCCGCCCGAGCAATCGCGTGCGTGTCGCGGTGTTGGGGTGCCGCATTCGCGGAAAGCAGCATGTCCAGGAACTGAGCCGCTTGCCTGACTGCGAGATCGCTTACGTCTGTGATCCGGACCGTGACTTGGCGGGTGAATTGGCTGCGACCGTCGAAGAGAAGCAAGGCCGCGCGCCGTCGGCCGTGCAGGATATGCGGCGAGTGTTCGATGACAAATCGGTAGACGCCGTCTTCATTGCCGCGCCCAATCACTGGCACGCCTTGGCCGCCATCTGGGCGATGCAGGCGGGACAGGATGCCTATGTCGAGAAACCCGTTAGTCACAACATCAGCGAAGGCCGCCGCATCGTGCAAGTCGCGCGCAAGACGGGCCGGATCTGTCAGGGTGGCACACAAAATCGCTCGAACATGGCCCTGGCCGAGGCGGTGGAATACATGCAGTCCGGGCAGCTCGGCGAAGTCAAACTCGCCCGCAGCATCATCTATGGCCGTCGTGGTTCCATCGGTGCGAAGGGGACGTATGAATTGCCCAGCCAAGTCGATTATGACCTGTGGGCCGGTCCCGCTCCCTTGAGTCCCCTGACGCGTCCCAATCTGCATTACGATTGGCATTGGGATTGGCAGACGGGCAATGGCGAATTGGGCAACAACAATATCCATTCGATCGACATCTGTCGCTGGGGACTTGGATTAACGGGACTTGGCAAGAGCGTGCTCAGTTACGGTGGACGGTTCGGCTACACCGACGCCGGAGAGACGCCCAACACACAAGTTTGCATCTTCGATTTCGGCGACAAGACGATCGTCGCGGAGACGCGCGGTTTGAAGACCGAACCGTTTCGTGCCGGCTTCAATGGCGGTTGGCTGTTCCACGGTACCGAGGGTTCGATTGCGGGAACTTCGCTGTTTGATCACGATGGGAAATTAGTACGCAATTTTACCAGCGAAGAGAAGAGCGAGAGTCACTTCGCGAATTTCTTAAACGCCGTGCGCAGTCGCAAACAAGAAGATCTCCACGCTGAGATTCTGGAAGGGCATCAATCGACCTCCCTGTGCCACACGGGGAATATCTCATGGCGACTGGGACACGAGGCCACTCCCGCGGAATTGTTGGAGGCTTTGGGTGGACTGAACGTTCAGGACGATGTTCAGGAGACTTGCGAGCGAACGTTGCAACACCTGCGCGATAACGAGGTCGATCCCGAGCGGACAAAGATCGTCTTGGGAACCAAGTTGACGCTCGACCCGCAGCGCGAAGCCTTCCTCGACAATCCCCAAGCCGATGCTATGCTCAGCCGCGAGTATCGGCGGCCGTTTGTCGTGCCTGCCGAATCCGAGGTGTAGTCGTACCGTCGCACGTTTGTCGGTAACTCGTAAGTTTGAACCTCGCTCGATTTGCCTCTCGGGAGGAAACACCATGGATCTGAAGCTGTCCCACATCCGCTTGGTAATCGGCCTGGGTCTTGTCTTGGGGATGACCGGTTCGTCATTCGTGTTGGCCCAGGACGGCAGCACGCTCTACGGTGCAGCCCGTCGTGACGCGAGGCAAGTATCGAGCACATCGTTAACCGTGCCCTTGTCTCCCGAGCAATTTCAGGCAACGGCGTCACAGCGGCGGGAGATGTGGCGCGAAATGCTCGGGCTGTCGCCGCTTCCACCGCGAACGCCTTTGGCCGCGACCGTTACCGGCGTTCTCGATCGAGGTGACTATGTTGTCGAGAAGATCCACTTCCAAAGCGTGCCGGGCGCGTATGTGATCGGTAACTTGTATCGTCCGGCGAAGGTCGAGGGGCAACTTCCCGCCGTGTTGTATCTGTGCGGCCATTCCAAGGGAAAGGTCAACGCGCCGTATCAAGCAAATCCACGCTGGTTTGGCCAACACGGCTATGTCGCGCTCGTGCTCGACCCAATCCAACTGGGCGAGTCGCAGGGCTTTCACCATGGAACGTATCGCGACGAACGTTGGGATTGGCCGAGCCGAGGTTATACACCCGCCGGTGCCGAAGTGTGGAATGCGATGCGGGCTTTGGACTATCTCGAAACACGCGACGATGTCGATGCGGAACGCCTGGGTGTGACGGGGCTGAGCGGCGGCGGAGTCATCTCCTGGTGTCTGGGTGCGGCCGACGAGCGTGTGAAGGTCGTCGTTCCCGTTTGCCAGACCGGCAGCATCGAACACGTCGTCGCGGATCGCGGCACGGACGGTCACTGTGACTGTGCTTTTTGGATCAATTACTACCGTTGGTGTTGGCCCGACATCGGCGCTTTGATCGCTCCGCGTTCCTTGCTGATCGCGGCTGGTTCGGAGGACGTCTTGTGGCGTCCGCTGGGCTACCGAGATGTCGCACATCGCTTGCGCCAGCAATACGCCACGCTCGGAGCCAGTGACCATTTCGATCTGGTCGAGGACCTGACACCTCACGGTTACACGCCCAAACTCCGTCGCGCGATCTTCACTTGGTTCAATACACACCTGAAGAATGATCCGACGCCCGTTACCGACGATGTGACCGACTTCGTCGAGCCCGAGGAAAATCTGATGGTCTTCGGTGGCAATCTGCCCGCGGAGGATGCCATGCGAGACATCGATAAACTAATGGTGCGGCGTCAGGAGTTGCCGAACATTACCTCGGCCTCCGATTGGAGAAACCATCAAGCCGCTGCGCTCGCGCGGCTACGGGAAGTGACCTTTCGCCACACGGTCGCGGAAGCGGTGCCTCGACAACGTGAGTTCCGCGACGATGGCCAGGACAGTGGAGGCACATCGGCGACGTATGCCTTTGAAAGCTTCGATGGCCTATCTCTGGGTATCAAAACCAGACGCCCGACCCTTGCCCAGACCGCCGTGCCCACGCTGGTCTTCGCGGTGCAACCCGACGCGCGCAGTAGCTTCGCCGGCGGTGGATCGTCTCGGCCTCGCGTTTCCGGATCGGTCATGACGGCGGCCGTCGAGGTTCGCAACACGGGCGCGAACTCCGTCGGTCCCGGTTACCTATGGACCGCTCGAAGAACGTACCCGTTGCTTGGACAGACCTTACCCGAGCGACAAATTAGCGACTTGCTGGCGGCCCTAGCGCTGCTCCGGCAGCAGACGGTGACGGGATCGCTCGCGGTGTATGGTCAAGGCACAACCGCGCCACTGGCGATCTATGCCGCGCTGCTCGATCCCCGTGTTACCGAGATCGTGTTGGCAGAGCCACCGACCAGCCACGAGGATCCCCAAACGGCGGAACTGTTGGGTGTGCTGCGTGTGGGCGACTTGCCGCACAATTTGGCATTGGCCTATCCCCGCCCCATTACGTTTGTCGGCAATCTGCCGGAAGCATATACCTGGACCCGACAACTCTATGAGCAACTCGGTGCCGGCGACCAAATCCGCGTGATTGGAAGCGTATCGGAATGGCAACCTCATCGTTAGTGGCATGTCCGAAAAGGGGTCAGACCCTCTCCGGCGAGGCCAAAAACCAAATGAAATCGACTTGCCTCCGAAGGGTCAGACCCCTTTTCGGCAGGCTCTAAGGGAATCCAGAATGAGCAAGCTCACAATCCAACTGGTGTGCTGTGACGAAACGGCGGCGAAGCATTCGCAGATGATCGAAGTGATACTCGATCGATCCGAGTTGGACGAACGTGTTGTGGAGACCGTCGAACAGGTTCTGACCGCGGGTGAAGCGAGAGGACTGCACAACGCGGCTCACCACCCGACCCACGGTGCGGTGACTTACTTGCAGGAGGTGCATGAAGGTGGGTTTACGGTGTTGTTCGGCGATCCGGACGACCTGCGGGAACGCTTGTTCGGCCCTGGTACATGGGTGGGCTTTGTCGACGACCAAGGCCCAGGCCATGCGTCCCGCGTGGGACCCGATGGTTGCCGGCGTACGTTGCGAATCTTGCGTGGTTACCTACCTCGTCCCGCGACCTTAACCTGAACCACGTCCCGCGACGATCAGAGAAACTTACGACTCACGACAAGGCAAAGGGAAGTCATGGCGAAGCACTATGTAACGATGATCGTGGTGAGTTGCTGGCTGGTAACGACATCGGCATTCGCCGAGTGGCCCATGTGGCAAGCGGATGCTACTCGCAGCGGATACACTGCCACGCCGCTCTCCGCTGAAATCTCGCGCCACTGGACTTGGGAACCGCACCACGCGCCACAACCGGCTTGGCCGCGGGACGAACGGATGAACTTCGATCGCGCCTCGCAAGTGATTGCCATGGGTGGTCGAGTGTACTTCGGCAGTTCCGTCGATGGCCAAGTCTATGCTCTGAAGGCCGCGACGGGCGAACTCGAGTGGACGTTCGCCACGGAGGGGCCGATTCGCTTCGCTCCCGTCGCTTGGCGGGATCGCGTCTACGTCGTGAGTGATGACGGGTATCTGTATTGCTTGCAGGCCGCTACGGGCTCGCTCGTCGAACGGTGGCGCGGGGGACCGAGCGATGATCGCGTG
>JBGTHH010000890.1:0-2563 GCA_041746275.1 Pirellulaceae bacterium
GGAAGAACGCGAGGCGATTGTCCGCGTGAGCTGCCCCGGTGCTGGGGCCTGCGGCGGGATGTATACCGCGAACACGATGGCCTGTGCGATCGAAGCCATGGGGCTGTCATTGCCCTACAGTTCGTCGATCCCCGCGGAAGACCCCGCCAAGCTTGACGAATGCCTGCGAGCCGGGGCGGCGATTCGCGTGTTGTTGGAACGCGACATCAAGCCTCGCGACATCATGACGTGCGAGGCGTTCGAAAATGCCATGGTCATCGTGATGGCATTGGGAGGCTCGACCAATGCGGTCTTGCATCTCTTGGCCATGGCTCGTAGCGTGGACGTTCCGTTGACGATCGACGATTTTCAACGCGTCAGCGACCGCGTCCCGTTTCTCGCCGATCTCAAACCGAGCGGTAAGTTCGTGCAGGAGGATTTGCACAACATCGGCGGCACTCCCGGCGTCATGAAGTACTTGCTACAGGTGGGACTGCTCAATGGGAACTGCTTGACTGTGACGGGCCGAACCATGGCCGAGAATCTGGCGGAGTTGCCGGGCTTGAAGGAGGGACAGCAAATCGTGCGACCGCTGGCCAATCCCATCAAGGCCACCGGGCACATTCAGATTTTGAAAGGCAACTTCGCTCCCGATGGTTCCGTCGCCAAGATCACCGGCAAGGAAGGACTCGTCTTCACCGGCACCGCCAACGTGTTTGACTCCGAAGAGGCGATGCTCGAAGCCCTGGAACAAGGCCAGATCCACAAGGGCGATGTGATTGTCATTCGTTACGAAGGTCCCAAAGGCGGCCCCGGCATGCCCGAGATGCTCACGCCGACTTCGGCCATCATGGGCGCGGGCTTGGGAAGCGATGTCGCTTTACTAACGGATGGACGCTTCTCCGGTGGTTCGCATGGATTCATCGTCGGACACATTACTCCAGAAGCCCAAGAAGGCGGCCCCATCGCCTTGGCCAAGACGGGCGACCGGATCACCGTGGATGCCGAGCGGCGCGTGATCGAGATCGATTTGACCGACGAGCAACTGGACGAGCGTCGCGCCCAATGGCAAGCCCCTGCCTACAAGTCCACGCGCGGTACGTTGTACAAATACATCAAGAACGTGAAGTCCGCCTCGGAAGGTTGCGTGACGGACGAATAGCTCGCGAGTTCGGGCGTTGCTCAAGACGTAGCCGCCCCCCTGCCCTCCCCTTTGCATCCTTAAGCGACGGTGATAACGATGACGATTATCGAGACCTTTCAACAGGCGTATGAATTCAATCGAGGACGGACCCTTGGTTTATTAGATCGTGTGGAGAAGTGTCCCAATCCTGCTGCCGCACTCGGTTGGCGACCGGGTCCGGGCCGAGCACATGTGGCGTGGCAGTTGATGCACATTGGGATCACCGAGGAGCTTTTCGCTTCCGAGCGGTTGGCCACCAAGCCGGGGCGGTTTCGCGAGTTGTGGGATCGCTTCAAGGGTGGCAGCACTCCCGACGATCAAATCCCCACGCTCGACGACATTCGCACGGTCCTGGCCGGGGGCCGCGAAGATTTGTTCAACACGTTGACCGAACTCGATCTGGCGCGATTGGACGAAGTCATCTGGGAAGCCCGCGACGGTCGCAAGCTGACGCTCCGCGCCGTGCTGCAGATCATCAACTGGCACGAGCCCCATCACCAAGGCCAAGCCCATCTCACCCTGAACCTGTTCGACGCGGCGAACCGAGCCTCGTGAGACGACGCTCCAAGAGCCTGTAACAGCCGGGCCGCTACGCCGCCACTTGGCTATCGACTCAAACTACAACCCGTTGGACGCAACGTCTTCAGCCAACAACTCCAGCAATTCCCCTCGATACAAGAACACGTCAGACCGGTCTCGCACTGAATTTGGTGCGAACGAACTAGGCGGCAATGGTCGTTCGTTTTCGTCGGATGATGTTGACGGGCTCCAAGCAGCAGAGACTTCTGATGGCTTAAATTGGGAAGTTCGCGCGGGGCTGTTGAATGCGTTATCCGTACCAAGGGGGAACGCCGCAGTCCTCTCCAACGGCGGGAGTGCTGTGTCAACGGAGGTCGCGTTTGGTGTTGGCAGTGGGGAAGCCTCGCCTTCTGCTAAAATCGAGTTCCGCGCCTGGATGAAGTTAATGACTAAGAGAATATCGACGGGACTTAGTTTGCCGTCGCCGTTCGTGTCGGGAAAATACAGTTCGTCATCAGGTCTGGTGATCGGTAGTTGGTCAGAACCGGTCGTATTGATGCGGTTGAGTATAATCAAACCGTCGAGCGGCGAGATCTTTCCGTCGTTGTTCACGTCGAGCGGGGAAACTGGATTTTGCCAGTTCCTATTCGACTGTACCGTGATTGTGGGCGACACAATGCTCACCAGGTGCGGAGCGCTCTCGGACGTGGTCTTTTGACCATTTTGAGTTAGCACGACATTCGCCAGGAAAGTAAGGTCCAGTTCGCCCGCCGAAGTGGCCACGAAACGTTGTTGCAACACTTCGTAGGTTCCACGTGGAGTCTTCACATAACCATCCTCTTCGCTGCCTTCCAGCTTGTCGCCGAGCAGCCACAGGTCGAC
>JBGTHH010000891.1:0-3406 GCA_041746275.1 Pirellulaceae bacterium
GAAACTGGGGATGATCTTTCAGTTCTATCATCTGCTGCCCGAGCTTACCGCACTGGAGAATGTGCTGATTCCCTGCATGATTGCCGACGGGGCGTTCCGCTACTGGCGCAAGCGGCATCAACATCGCGAGCGAGCGGAACATCTGCTGGAACTGGTGGGCCTGTCCCATCGTCTGCGTCATTTGCCCTCCGAGCTGTCGGGAGGCGAAATGCAACGAGCCGCGATCGCCCGGGCGTTGATCGCCGAACCCCAAGTGCTGCTCGCCGACGAGCCCACGGGCAACCTCGATAGCAAGACGGGCGAGGAAATCATGGAAATCTTGCGAACCTTGAATGCCGAGCAAAACCTCACTATAGTCATGGTGACGCACGACGCGGCTATCGCTTCGCAGGCGGATCGAATCGTTCGCTTGGCGGAGGGATTGGTCCAGCCGGCTTAGCACGGTTATGGATGCTCAGTGATTCAGCTCGTGGTGGGCGTGAAAGCACGAATCCAAAAGTCTTGCCCAGCAAACGTTCTCCCTCACCTTTCGTGCCAACAGGGCACTTCAACCGGCGCAATCCATGGCTCTCAAAATCTACATTAACGGAGAATTCTTCGACAAAGAGGACGCCAAGATCAGTGTCTATGACCATGGTTTACTCTACGGTGACGGTGTTTTCGAGGGCATGCGCAGCTACGGTGGCAAGGTGTTTCGTTTGGAGCAGCATCTCGTGCGGCTCTATAATTCGGCCAAGGCGATTTGGTTGGAGATCCCCATCACGCGTGAGAAGCTGGCCGAGGCGGTTCGCGAGACGTTGAAGCTGAATGCCATCGACGACGGCTATATTCGGTTGGTGGTCACTCGGGGAGCGGGCTCGCTGGGACTCGATCCGAATCGCACGAGCAATCCGCAAGTCATCATCATCACCGACCACATTAGTCTGTATCCGCAAGAGTTCTACGAACGGGGCTTGGAAATCGTTTCGGTCAGCACGATCCGCAATCACCCCGCCGCACTCAGCCCACGGATCAAGTCCCTGAACTACTTGAACAACATCCTCGCCAAAATCGAAGGGCTTCAAGCCGGCTGTGTCGAAGCGTTGATGCTGAATCACAAGGGGGAGATTTCCGAATGCACGGGCGACAATATCTTCCTGGTCGCGCGGGGTGAGGTTCTCACGCCGCCCATCGATGCGGGCATTCTGGAAGGGATCACGCGCGATGCGGTGATTCAACTCGCGCGAGAGGCCGGGTTGACGGTGCGGGAGATTCCTCTGACGAAGCACGACGTCTACATCGCCGATGAATGCTTTCTGACCGGCAGTGCGGCGGAAGTGATCCCCGTGGTCAAGGTGGATAGCCGAGTCATTGGCGATGGCAAGCCTGGCCCGATCACGCTCGACCTGACCTCGCGCTTTCGTGATTTGACGCGACGCTAGCCCCACGCCACGACTCGCGGTAAACTCGTTCTGCCCGGAGTCCACGTTTCCGACGGGATCGAGGGGTCGATTTCCCTCGTCGGATCAAATCTACACCGCTCCATCTCGTCATGAATTCACCGCCGCAGTCCGAGCGATCCTCTCCCGGGCAACTGGAATCGATGGATAGTCGCATTTGTGATATCCAGCCTGGCGGCGGAGTCGTGATTCAACTCGAAAAGCTTTGGGGCGTCGTGCGGCGCGGGTGGCTCAAACGCTTTCGCCCGCGATATGTCGAACGCATGCGTAGTCTGCGGCACGGTGATCCGACCGGCGTGCCACACGAGGTACTGGACCCGCGTGATCTGAAGTTGTACCGCAATCAGACCGACTGCCATTGGTTACCGGAGGACGATCCCTTCTTGTGGCGCGAGCGACTCCCTTTTGTGCGCGTGGGCTTGGCGGAGTTGATTGTCTTTTCCCTCTTGTTTTGGACGCCCGCCGTCATCCTAGTAGCGGTGGCGATGTGGTCGCCGTGGTCGTTGGCGGTGCGCGTCGGCGCGGGAGTCTTCGCCACGGCGTTCGCATTGTTGGGGGTTGAGATGGCGTGGTTCTTTCGTAACCCACGACGTCACATTCCTGATGGCGTGGGTGCCATCGTCTCGCCCGCCGATGGCACGATCTCCCGTGTCGAACGGGGCGAGCATACGTATGTCGGAGGTGCCGCCTGGGAGATCAGCATCTTCCTTTCCGTCTTCAATGTGCATATCAACCGCGTGCCAGAATCCACGCGGGTCATCGGCATCGAGTATCAGCCCGGCAAGTGCCTCAATGCGTTACGTGCCGAGTCGGAGCGGGAAAATGAACAACTCACGGTTCGCCTCGAGCAGTCCGAGCCGCCGTACCGCCGTCTGATCGTGCGCCAGATCACGGGTGCTATCGCGCGGCGGATCGTGTGTTGGGTCAAGCCCGGCGATCACTTGCGGCGGGGCGAGCAGTTCGGCATGATCAAGCTAGGTTCACGCACGGTCTTGGTGATTCCGCACACGGAGCGGCTGCGGATCTTGGTGAAGGTGGGTGACAAGGTACAGGCCGGAACGTCTTTCATCGCCCAATATGACGACTAACGCCTCACGCTGTGGTTCTTAAGCGGAGTGCGAGCGGTTGCGAACAGGATTACGAGATGATTGGGGTCGAGAAACGATTCGCCGTCTTGCCGACGATGTTAACATTAGGGAACGCCTTCTGCGGCTTCGCGGCCATTACGTATGCGGCCAAGCTAGGCCCCGCCGAGGTCAGTTCGGGAGGAGCGCACCTGCGTATCGCGGCTTTATACATCTTCGCGGGCATGTTGTTTGATATGTTGGACGGCCGCGTGGCCCGCTGGGCAAATCAACAGAGCGAGTTTGGTGCCCAACTCGACAGCTTGTGTGATGTCGTGACTTTCGGTGTCGCCCCCGCCTTCCTGCTGCGCCAGTTTTCCGCGCAAAGCGTCTTTCATCCGCGCATCCTCTGGGTGATCGCCTCGCTCTATCTGGTCTGCGCCATCCTGCGGTTGGCGCGGTTCACGACGGACACCGACGAGGAAGATTCGCACGAGGGTTTTGACGGACTCCCCTCGCCCGCCGCAGCGGGAGTGATCGCCGCCTTTCCCATTGCGATGAACGTCGTCCTGCGGTGGCTCGATCCCAGCAACCTGCGCGTCTCCGAATGGGCGCGCGGACTGAGTGCTTGGCTAAACATGGCGTTGGTGCAATCGCTGCCGATCTTCACGTTGGCCGTCGCCTGCCTCATGATTTCGCAATTGCCTTACTCCCATGTATTCAATCGGTTCTTCACGGGCCGCCGTCCGCGTCGGTATCTCATCTACATTGTTTTTGCCGTCGCCGTGGCCTTGCTTGTGGGCGAGCTAGCCGTGTTGATCGTGTTTCTTTGGTTTGCTTTTTCGAGCCCACTAGCCGCCTTTGCCGCCTGGCTGCAACGACGCGTGATGACGCCTCGGCAGC
>JBGTHH010000892.1:0-6938 GCA_041746275.1 Pirellulaceae bacterium
GCTTCGAGGCCCTGCGGCAGCTCGCGCGAGCGGTTCCAAAGAACCCCGCAGCCCTCTCCCAATTGGAACATGAGTTGGATCATTTGACTTCCCAACTCACGACCGACGCCAGCCTGCTCAAGCAAGTCTGCAACGCGATGGAAGGCGAAGTCTACCGCGTCCGCATGTTGCCCTTTGCGGAAGCCTGCGCCGGATTGGATCGTGTCGTGCGCGACATCGCGCGGGGTACGAACAAGCAGGCGCGGCTGGTGATTCGCGGCGAGGACGTGGAACTGGATCGCTCCGTGCTCGAAGGACTCAAGGACCCGCTGCTGCATCTGGTCCGCAACGCCATCGATCACGGCATGGAAACTCCCAGCGAGCGATTGGCATGTGGTAAATCGGCACTCGCCACCGTGACCGTTTCAGCGTCGCTACGCGGGGCTCAAGTCGAAGTCATGGTGGCGGATGATGGACGTGGATTCGATCTCGACCGCATTCGCCAGAAGGCCAGCTCCCGCAGTTGGCTCGTTCCCGACAACGACGAAGAGTTGACGAAACTAGTCTTCGTCGCGGGCTTTTCCACATCGGATATCGTCACCGACATATCAGGTCGCGGCGTTGGCTTGGATGTCGTGCGGCAACAGATCGAGGAGCTACAGGGCTCGGTCGATGTCCAGTTTGAACAGGGACGGGGCACGTGCTTTACGCTCGTCTTGCCACTCACGCTGACGACGACACGGGCGATCATGGTCCGAGCAGGCACCCAGGTCTACGCCATTCCCACAACCAACGTCCAGCAAATTGTGCGCGTCGCCGCCGAGAGCATTCAATCGTTGGGGGGACGGTCGGTCTTGACGTTGGGAGGCCCGCCCTTGTCCATCGGACCGCTGACCGCCGCCCTGGGGATGCCACTGGCTGGCGACGCGGATTCGGTCGGCAATCAACTCTTGGTGATCATCCTGAGTTCCGGGACGCAACGAGCGGCTTTCATCGTCGACCAGTTGCTCGCCGAGCAGGAGGTCACGATCAAACCGTTGGGTGCGCGCATTCGGGGCGTCCGGCATGTCTCCGGTGCCACGCTAATGGAGTCGGGCGACATCGCTTTGGTACTGAACGTCGCGAACCTGATCCGTTCCCAACTCAGTCCCCAATCCACAGGTACCTTCACCTTCCGGCCGGAGCGTCCAGTGGACGAGGCTCCCAAACGCCTGCTCGTGGTGGATGATTCGATGACGACCCGGGCGTTGCTGCAAGGCATTCTGGAGGCGGCGGGATTCGAAGTCGAGACGGCCGCCGATGGCGTCGGTGCCTTGGCCAAACTGGAAACCAGTTCCTTCGATCTTGTGGTCAGTGATGTCGACATGCCGCGACTCGATGGCTTTGGCCTGACGGAAGCCGTTCGCCAATCAGCGAGATTTCCCAGTCTGCCCATTGTGCTGGTTACCGCGCGTGGCTCGGAACAGGACCAGGCCCGCGGTATCGAAGTCGGCGCGGACGCGTATATTGTGAAGTCCGGTTTTGATCAAACCAATCTCCTGCACACGATCCATCAACTTTTATGATTCGCATCCTCGTAGTGGACGACTCCGCGACGGCTCGCGAGCTGATCGCCGAGATTCTGGACAGCGATCCCGAGTTGTCGGTCGTGGGCCGAGCGAAAGATGGCCAGGAGGCGGTGCGAATGACGGCTCAACTCCGTCCCGATGTCATCACGATGGATATCCACATGCCAGGCCTGGATGGCTTTGAATGCACCAAACAGATCATGATCGAATGTCCGACACCGATCGTGATTGTCTCAGCCAGCAACATGGTTCACGAAGTCGCGACCGGCATGCGTGCCTTGCGGGCTGGGGCGTTGACCTTGATTCGCAAACCGACGGGCCCGCAAGCCCCGGATTATGAGCGCTCGGTGTCCGAATTGATCGAGACGGTCAAAGCCATGGCCGATGTGAAGGTGGTCCGACATCATCGTGGCGGAAACTCCGTGGTCGTCCCGGCTGCGCCATCCTCTTCCGCGGAGTCCCGCGATCCACCCAAGGCACGGTCGAAAGACATCTCCGGCATCATCGCCATCGCCGCCTCGACCGGCGGCCCTCCCGCGATTCAGCAGGTCCTCGCAGAACTGCCCGGCAACTTTTCGCTGCCCATTCTGGTCGTCCAACACATGGCCAAGGGATTCACAGCGGGATTCACGCAGTGGCTCGACACCTCGGTGGCCTTACGAGTCAAATTGGCTTGCGACGGCGAGGCGCTGCAGGCGGGCACGGTATACATCGCGGCCGAAGAACTACACTTAGGTGTGACTCGCGATCGCACGCTTCAACTAGGCTCATCCCCACCCTTGCACGGCTTCCGGCCCTCGGCCACCCATCTCTTCACGTCGGTGGCTCACGCCTACGGCAAAGCGGCCTTGGCGATCATTATGACGGGCATGGGCGACGATGGAGTCGCCGGGCTCGCGGAGGTGAAACAGCACGGCGGCAGTGTGCTCGCGCAGGACCGAGAGACTTCGGTGGTATTTGGCATGCCTGGTGCCGCGTTGGCCGCCGGTGTCGTCGACCAAACGGTGCCGCTCGACCAAATTTCTAAGCTGATGCAGCACTTCGCCCACCGCCGAGCGCGACGCTAACTCGGAACACTCGTAGCAAGAGTCTCGGGAATTTGGTCAGCGGAATCCCAAGCCACGCAAGCGGCTTCACAATCAATCACACGTTTGCTCCGCGCGGCAACTCGAATTCCATTGAGAACTTGCGTAGCGAAAAGGCACTTGCAATAACCCAAGTAGTACCCGAGCGATGGCGGTTCTATCGCGCGAGTTGCCTTCGCGGTAGAATCGCACCAACTTGAAGTTCGCTCGATCTATCGCTATTCAGCTTGGAGACCACACCATGCCGTGGATGTCAGTCCGGTCCGTACTGCTCGCCATGCTCACCGTCAGCATCATGAGTTGCGCCGCGCGAGCCGATGTATCCGTCGAAGAGAACATCACGTACGGCCGAGGCGGCGAGACCGAGTTGACGTTGGATCTGGCTCGACCCGAAGGTGACGGTCCGTTTCCCGCCATCGTGTTCATTCACGGCGGCGGTTGGTATCAGGGGAGTCGTCACGGGTATCGGCCACAGATCATGGCGGCCGCTCGACGAGGTTACGTCGCGGCCACGATCAGCTACCGGCTCATGAAGTTTGATGAGAAACAGAAAGAGACGACCACGGCCACGGCAAATTTTCCAGCTCAGATCCACGATGCCAAGGCAGCCATTCGCTGGCTGCGGGCTAATGCTGACAAATACAAGGTTGATCCGGATCGGATTGGTGTGACGGGAGGCTCGGCGGGTGGCCATCTCTCGTTGCTCGTCGGACTTACCGATGCGGAGTCGAACTTGGAGGGAGATGGTGGTCATGCCGATCAATCCAGCCGCGTGCAAGCCGTGGTGAACGTCTTCGGTCCCACGGACATCGCGGCGTGCCACCAGACCAGTTCCGTGGCGTGGATCTTTCGGCTGTTCATGGGGGGCACGCCCGACGAGGCGGCCGAGACTTACCGCGCGGCGAGCCCCATCACCTATGTGAGCGCGGACGATCCGCCGATCCTCACGCTACATGGTGATCAAGATACCCTGGTGCCGATCGCCCAGGCGACGCTGCTCGATAAAACGATGAAGGCGGCGGGCGCGCAGCACACCCTCATGATCTTCCCGGGACAAGGCCATGGCATCGGAGGCGCGGACGGGATTCGGGCGGCCAATGCAACTTGGTCCTTCTTCGATCAGCACCTGAAGCCCCCAACCGCAAACAACTGACTTGGCTGCGTGACATCTGAGCCGTGGAGATGGATTAGCCACGAAGCCGTTCGTCACCTGAGCCCGTCGTACTGTCCTGATTACTGCGAAGTTTCGGATTGGGCGATACCGGCATGGGGATACTTGGAAACGGTCTCCCACGCGAGTTGTTGTAGGATCGTCCGCTGCGCGTCGGTCAGGCCGTTGGAGGATGCCTCCAACCCCTCGGGACTGATGCGATAGATCACGGCGAAATTACAGAAGGCCGCTAATGCCTGCACGT
Organism: Pirellulaceae bacterium; assembly: GCA_041746275.1. Classification (GTDB taxonomy): domain Bacteria; phylum Planctomycetota; class Planctomycetia; order Pirellulales; family Pirellulaceae. Next base: position 4,048 of record JBGTHH010000892.1, read on the forward strand.
GCGCGCCGACATGACCGATCGGATCCGTGAACAGCTCGGATTGTGCCGTGAGACCCGGATACATTCCTTCCACGACCAGCGCTCGCAGTTTCACCACGGCGTCGCCCACCGGCACGATGAACACGGCGGTGCGATTGTGTTGGCGGTTGAGATCGTCGGCTTGAGCTTCCAGTTGCTTGCGCCAGTGGTCGACCGCCGCCTGCAAGTCCTCGATCTGCATCGCATCCCGCTGCTTGTTATCCCGAATCCGTTTGTCCGCCTCAGGCACGTCGAAGGGATACCACGAGGCTTGGACCAGCAACCGCAGTTGGGGATTGTGCTGTAACCCCAACTCGGTGAACTTCGTAATGCCCTCATCCGGGATCGCCACATGCGCGGCCATCGTGAAGACGTCGACATCGCCCTTGGCCAAGGCGGCTTTGGCTTTGTTGCGGTCGTCGGCCAATTCCCAATGCTGGATCACGCGCGAGCCGCCGATCCCTTGAGCGCCGACCAGCGCGTGTCCTTCGATACCCGCCGCCTTCACGAGTTGCTCAACGCGCGGCGGTACGAACATGTGGAAGCTGTGTCCGGTATAAAAGACGCGTAACCCGGCAGGCGGCGTGGCGACTTCCACCGCGTGAACCCACGGGGCACTGATGGCGAGCAGCAGAGCCCAGCCGCAAATCCTGATGGCACGAGATCGCCGAAGTCCGCCAGTGTTTGTGTTCATACGAGGAAAGTCCATGGGTTGACGATCGATCCGTGTTGCGAATCCGACGAATCGCGTGGGCTCCACCATAATGAATCGCGATCGAGAAAGACAGCGTCGCCGTATCTGAAACCGGAAACGCCCTCTCGGGGTTAGACCAAACTCCAGTTGAACAAAGAATTTGAGCTGCGGCTCGTCCTCGTTTCGCGTTAGCGTTTCCCACGCGTCAAGATCCCGCGCCGTACAACCTCATTCCGCCCGTCACCGCGTGGTCAAACTCTCATGTGCTCAGCGGCTCATCGCAACCGCTCCCTCACATCATCAAAAGCAGCATCAAGCGGTAAGGTTGGCTTAGCAGACGGGTTCTTAATCCGATCGTCCAAAACATCACCGTGCCAGTCGGGCGAAGGAACACTAGCCGGATGCGCAGACAGATCCCGCCACAATATGTCCATTGCATCAAGCTTTTGTTGGGTAGTAAGTGCGGCGAGCATAGTTTCAAGTGACATCGGTTTTCCTCCTTCGCCGACTCTACCTGATCGGCCCCCCGCAACAAATGATTGACGAAAAGGACGAACGTCCAAGCTGACTAGGTCGCCGCAGTCAGCACTCCACTGGATTCAGACCAAATCGGCGACTCTGGTCCAGCGACTGGTTAGCCCGCCCAATCATATGCCTGACGGGACATTTCGATTTCTTCCGGTAGCCACTTGCCCGATATCCAAGCTGGTCCGACGGGGCATGACGCCAGTTGTGCCGCAACATACTGGTGCCTTGCTTCCCCGTCGATGCCATGTTCATTCGCCCAACGTTCGACCAGGCCCCGCTTCGCGCTATCGAGTGCAATACAGTCAGGTTCCGGCAATCTCAGCGCGTAGAAAACGGTACCGATAGCGATTCCAAAGATGACGCCGGTATCTTTGCGCATTAGTACCGGCCGCTTCCCGACGACCCAACAGCAGTTGGCGGGTAATTGGACTGTCAGCTGGTCCCAAAGGCGTTCGACCAGATCGGGATGAGTGCCGAGCGTCATGTATGGATTGTCAACCTCCTCAGGTGAGCAGTCTTCCGCGTCACCCAAGTAGTTCAGTACGTCGTAGTTCTTGCTGCAGGTAGCGTCGAGCATCATCTGTGGGCTAAAAATCTAGCCGACTTTACTTGGGCGGTTAGATTGGGCGCTGAACTGAGACGCTTGGCTGCGGACTGGATACCGCCTAGGCGGATGCACTGCCTGTTCGTCTCGACTCGCCACATTCTAATGGCTGCGAAAGAGGCGTGGCAACTCGGCGAGGCGAGAAGAGGGCCAACCGGTTAGCCACGATGCGGACGGTTGTGATCGTTGTAGCGGGCGGGGCGCGACGTGAGTCCAGATCGCCAGCCGGGTCGAGTGCTCGTGGGCACTGGCGACGAGGTATGGAGGCGGCAGCAGGCAGTCGGGGAAGCGGGCGAGGTGATGGGTCATCCGCTGCCTAGCCATTCCATCCACTACGGATGGTCCGGGCCGCAGAACAACTCGCGCCATGACGGGCGACGCACGTGCGATTCCAACACCATCTCCGTCTGACAGTGCGAACATGTTATCGTCTCGTCCGGCGGCGATTCGAGAACTGGCTGTGATGCCTCAGTGAGTTGGGTGGCTGCTTGCAACCACAAGTTCCAGAACGCTCCCTTTGCGAACCATCCTACAAGAGCTTGGCCGAGTTCGTTTCTGCTCCGCGCTGTGTGCCAGAACCGGCGAAAAGGCGAGCGTCCTTCCGAAGATCCGGGCTCCTTGAACAAAACATTTGAGCGTCGGCTCGTCTTCTCTTCGCGTTAGCGCTTCACACGCGTCAAGATCCCGTCCCGTACAACGCCTTACTGCCCGTCACCGCGACGTCAGCTTCTCATGAGTTATCCGAACGTTTGGTTTCGCACATTTTGTGTGGCCACGAGCTGTCGATTACGTGTCCAACGGGATTTCATCCCAGTCGTCCGCAACACCGATGGCCCAGTCGAGTGGTTTTCGGCGTTCAGAGATGAAACCCTCTTGAATCGGGCAATCCGAGCCGGTCAGGCGAGCATTTCGTGCGGCCCAGTGAAGGCGATAATGGAGATCGGCTTGCAGATAGATCTCATCAAGCGTTCGGAGTGTCGCGGATTCGATAAAGGGCGTGGGGTCAGTGAATGCGGCAGGAAGGTTTGACGCTAAATCATCGTCGCA
>JBGTHH010000893.1:0-5114 GCA_041746275.1 Pirellulaceae bacterium
GGCGGTCATCCCCGCGGAATACTTTGACGATCCATGGAAAATGATTTGTGCCAATGTCAAGAATACCTCGCAACACACCTGCCAAATGGAGGTCGAAGGCGGCGCCACGGCTGTTGTGGCGGTCCGTCCGGAAGCAGCAGATACCGACGGCAACTCCGCCATGTCGCCGAACCTTTCCCGTGATACGGTCGACTTACTGCCCAGTCGCGAAGTCACCCTCTTTGATTACCACCAAGCCGTCGATGTCGCCCTGATCGACTTTGGCAGCACGACCATCGAGGTACAACCGGTGGCCAAACAGTGGCACAATCAGGCCAATCCCGCGGATGTCAACGGTGACAATACTGTGTCTCCGATTGACGTTTTGCTGGTCATTAACGCCCTGAACGATCAGGGAGCGTTTCTTCTGCCGATGAATCCCACCGCGTCCATCGCTTTGCTGCCATACCTCGACACAAACAACGATGGCTACGTTTCGCCGCTGGACGCGTTGCGGGTGATTAACGAGTTGAGTGCGCGAACCGCAGCGAGCCCTTTGGGGTCGGCCGAGGGAGAATTCAGTGCGGCTGTTGTTGAATGGACGACGCCACGTCGACGAATCGCCACTGACGAGGTCTCCAGCACGTTTGATGCGCCGTCATCCCTTCCAGCCTGGCTACTTGAACTGCCTGCCGGTGGTCAGCCGTCAAGCGATGCTTTCATCGTCGACGAGGATCGAGAACGTTTTGAGCTGGACGATGAATGGGAAACCACCTTGTCGGCGATTGCCGAAGATATCCTAACGAAGCCAAAAGCTACCTTCGTATGATAGCCGCAGCCTGTCGCAGAAGCCTACTTGGCACGATCGGCAATTGTCCGCTGCAACCGCTTCTTTGCTCGTCGATTTCGTCTTCTTGCAGTAAAGTGAGCGCTATGTCGTTCAGGCCTCGCGATTGGTTGTGCCAGCGAAACCCCCGGCAAGACAAACCAAGCGAACTCGAACCTCGATCTTGGTAGGCAGGTAATTGCTCAAGGTGTGTGACATCGGTTAGTCTTCAATTCGTCGTCCTGTCCAGGTTCCCAACGCCGGGCCAGCCCCCAACCTGGCCCCGAGTCCCCATTGACCACTGAATCGCTCGGGCTCAAGCGGGTTCACCTTCCATTGAAACCAGCCCGTATTATTCCCTAGCCTCCACGCGCCCCACACTTCGACGCTGTTCTGGCGGAGAAAATAACGAATCCCCGTGAGCTGCCCGATGTCGCCTCCTTCGAGACGGTAAAAGCCGCGTTCTCCCCACAGGGACAACTGATGGTTGATACTGGCGTTGTCGCGGGTATACGCCGATTCCCACCGGCTGTGCCGCACCCGGCGGATCACATTTTCGGCGGCGAAGCTCGCGCTGGTCATTGGCGGAGATGGTCCACCCCACTGCTGCGAGAACTCGCGCAAGAAATCTTCTGAAGCAAGCTTCGGGAGGGGCTCCGTTTCGAAGCGTGGCTGGACCAACTTCCGTAGCGTGTGTCGAGCAATATCCGCAGACACGGCGTTCGGCAGGAGTGGCCGGTTGGCTAACGGAAAACCCTGGGCGGGGTTTAGTAAGAAATCGCCAAACCGGTGAGTCTCCGTCGCCGCGAGTTGTCGGTCGACTTCCGCGTAGCCCCGAATGACTGGAAGATTGGCGGCGGCTCGGTCCAGCTCGATCATTTGCGCGCAGGTGACGACCTTGGCCTCGGGCGGAACTCCATACCAGGACAGGGTCGCCCAAGCCGCGGTAAAGCCCGTCTCGCTGGAAGCGAATCGTGAAGCGTCCGCTACCAATCGCGAGGCGAGGAGCATGGGATCATCCTGCATTCCCAAGACCTCGACGCTCGCCCTCTGACCGGGCTGGAGCGTGATCTCTTCCGTCGAGAACCAGTATCCTGGCAATTCGCCTCGCACGCGGGCGTCGCCAATGGGAACCTTGGCGAGGTTGAATTTACCATCTCCAACTGATGTCGTGGATACGGACTGTTGGTCGACTTGCATGATCACCGTGGCGCTGACAAGTCCAACTCGGGCATCAAAATAGTCCCTAGCACGGCCGACCACTTCCACGGTGTCACCCAGGGACACATTGGTCGCGAGTAGGACCATGCTCACGGTCAAACAGTTAGCTCGATTCGCGCTCAACATCCTGGCTACCCTTATAAACAGTCTTGATACACGATCAACTTCTTCTCGTTCAGGAATTCCTGCCACTCGTCGGCGGTCAGTGGGGCAGAGCTACGCAGATCCACGCGAACAGACTTTATACTGAAGGCCCGGACATTGCTGGTTTGCCAACGCTGTCCCGACCACCCCTGGGGAGCGCCCGTAGCGTAAAGCTTGGGATCCTTGGGGTAGACGTTGTTAACCACCTCATGGATGCGAACCCTTGAATCCTCGAGTGCGACCGTCCCCTCCAAGCCCTTGCAATCGACTCCGACCTCGAACTCAAGAATCAACATCGCCCTCTCGCGATCTGGGGTAGGGTTCACGCGTCGACGCACCAGTTCCAGCTTCGGCCAGACTTTGAACGTTCCGGCTTGTTCTTGGAAATCCCCCGTGGAAAACATTTTCCAGAACAGACCGGCCTCCTGACGACCGGCGACGAACAAGGTATATTCGCCACGCGACAGGGCTGGAATTCGCACGGTCGTTTCAGCGGCATCCCCCGGCATGATCCGGGGAAACTGCATGCCATCCGCGATGTCGACGGGGATCGGTTTTTGGGGGTCGGCTTTGGAAGTCAGCGTCACGCGATCGATTCCAACAAAACTGTTCGCGCCCCGACTTTGATTTCGCAACGCGAACTTGTGGGACGAGGATTGACTGGCCAGCAAGTCCCATTGGCGTCCCGATTCGACGGCTGCCAGGCGCGGATAAACGAATAGCCATTCATGATGATTGCGTGCCACTTCCAGTGTGCTCAGGATCGCGATGCCCGTGGCAATCAGGCCCCAATGCTTCTTAATCCTCTCCATCCAGGTCAGCTTGGGAGTCGCGGGTTGGAATTGCCGCAAAGACCCCGACATCATCAATCGCACACCCGCCGCACCGCCCAACTTGCTCAGTAAGACCGATTCGTTACCGGTGTAATGGGTATTGCTCTCCCAGGTTGTACTGAGCAGTGAGAGCTTGCCACACGCTATGACTTCGCACGCTAGGAGCCCAGGCACTTCCTGCTGCAGCTTCGATGGCAGCGTGAAACTGGGTGGAGCTTTATAGAGTGCCAGAAAGGGCGTGGGCACGGGACCTGAGTGACGAATCCAACGGGCGCGTAAGGTAGTCATGATCCCCAGCGTAGGCAACGATGACAAGGGAAACTTTCTGAAAAGTTTATTGTCTCTCACCCACGCATGCAACTATCGACCTGAGAAGAAACCACCGGGGAGAGACTAATTCAATGACGTCCCGGCCGGCTTGCGTTTTTTCTTTACCGAAGTGTCGGCCGGTGCTTCAAGACCATCCCGCGGTTGGTTCCAGAGCCGATAGGAATCATCCAACCGCCGCATCTCGGCCAACAACAGGGCCTCCATCTCGGCCAATTTGTCAGCGTGTTCTGGAAGAGCGGCGAGATTCACCTGATACTTCTCCGGTTGTGCGGAGGATAACTCGCGCACGGCGGGATCGTGATGCTGTTCGAGGAACTCGTTCGGATTCTCGCCGAGATGAAAGAGTTGTGTTTCCCGCACTTGTCCGTCCAAAGCGTCGTACTTGATCAGCTTCCAGTCGCCTTGTTTCACGCTGCGCATGCCGGGCTTGGTGCCACCGCTATAGACGCCATACAGCACATCCCGCACGGTTTCCCGCCGACCTTCGAGCACCGGTCGGAAGCTCGTGCCCTCGTTGGTTTCAGGTGCCTCGATGTTGGCCAAATCGCACAACGTCGCCAATACGTCCAAGAGATAGATGTTGCCGGTGACGCGCGAGCCGGGCTGGATGCCGGGCCCTGTGACGATGAAGGGCACGCGCCACGTGTGTTGATAGAGATTCTGCTTTCCCTGCAAGCCGTGACGACCGATGGCCATGCCATGATCCGCCGTATAGATGATGTAGGTGTTGTCCAACTCGCCCATCGCCGCCAACTTGTCCAAGACTCGGCCGATCTGGATGTCGATGTTCTCGCTGCATGCGAATTGACGGCCCAGTTCGTTACGCATCGTGCGTTCATCACGATGTTCCCACACACCACTGACGGCGACTTCATCGCGCAGTTGAGGATGGCCGTGGTGAAAGGGATGCGCGGGCAGGTAGTTGACCGGCAAAGGGGGCTGGAGCGGATGAGCGGGCGGACGCTGCTGTTGATCGACATGATTGACGGCTCCATACTTCGCCAGCAGTTCGGGCGTGCCATCCCGTTCGTCATGCGGATGCGAGAAGCCGTAGTAAATCAGAAACGGCGCGGTCTCCTGCGCCGCCTCGCGCTCACTGAGGTAGTTCATCACTTGATCGCCGTGCCAGGCGCTGCCGGTTTCGGCGGTGCCACCGCGTTTGGTGGCGTCGCGGCGGACGGTGAACAATTTGTTGGCGGCTTCATAGCTGTTCCCCATCTTGCAGGTCCGCATCGTCTTGTAGCCCGCACGATTGAAGACGGCGGGCAACGTGTTCTGCTCCAAGTTCGGTGGACACAGTCCCTGACGCAGGGCGTTGGGGTTCGTCGGCAAGTGCCAGACGGTGCGGCCGCTCATAATCATGTGACGCGACGGCATGCACACCGCTCCCATATTCGCGCCCATATGATACGCACCGTCGAATACCATGCCTTGGGCCGCCAAGCGGTCGAGGACCGGAGTTTGCAACCGCGAATGGGGATCGTAGCACTTCAAATCGAACGGCGATTGATCGTCGGCGAGTATGAACAGGATGTTGGGACGCGTGGTTTCCGCTGCAACGCCTGGAGCCGCGACACACGGCACCAGCAAGGCGAGGACAACGAACAGGTAGTTCTTCATGGCGAGATTCCGAGAAGTGGGAGGGGACGATGCGACATGAACCACCAGGTGACGGCTCGGCAAACCCCATCAGAATAGTCGACGGAGTCCATGACGCAACCAGTCGCCGTTCTCACCGCCGTGAACTCGCGAAACGGGGTTCAACTTGGTTATACTATTTG
>JBGTHH010000894.1:0-5206 GCA_041746275.1 Pirellulaceae bacterium
GACGCTGGGTTACGAGGGCTTGGCGTGGTTTGAATGAGTACGTCAGCCTTTCCAGGCTGACATGTCAGGCCAGAAAGCCTAACGTACACCCTGGAGCGAAGGCAATGATCTATAACTTGCAAACGCAAATCGAGGAATTGCGAGGCAACGGTTACACTTGGTTCGACGCCGCAGGCAATCCGACTAAGCAACAATCGCCCGGCGAACTCTTGTTCACCAAGACGGCCTCCGATAGTTTAGATCGAGGCATCAAACAGTACGTGGGCTACGACCTGAGCGAATCGCCGTGCGTGGAAGTGGACGGATCAAGTTCTTCCAGCAGCACATGCGGCGACTACAGCACCACCACCAACGTGCTGGGCGACACGATCTTCGAGCAGACCGAGACAGCCTCGATCTGCCAAGAACGAGGACTCAAGGTGCTGGTGATCGACACCGACACACAAGCGAATTTCACCAGTTCCTTCCTCGATCCGACGCAAAACCTGCCCGGTGTGGAACGGCTCTTCCACCCGGGTGCGGAACAGAATCCGGAGCTCCTCGTTCGCCGCACCCGCTATCCGCACATTGACGTTCTCCCTTCGAGCGCGGCGCTGGCTCGCTTCGATCTGGCGGACCAGCGTGAGTGGGAGCGAGCGGAGCTTCACCTGTCGCTTGTCGATCCGATCCGCGAACTGCGACCGCATTTCGACTACGTGCTGATCGACTGCCCGCCACGCCTCTCTTTGGTGAGCTTCGCCGCGTTCTGCGCCAGTGACGAGTCAGCCTGGAAAGGCCGACGTACATGGGTGCCTCTCTCTGGTGAGCTTCGCCGCGATCTGCGCCAGTGACGGCCTCATCATGTTGGTGACGGGCGAAACCAACTTCCATACCTGTTTGGAGACGTTCGCCACCGGGATCGCGTTGTTGCTTCCAGGACACTATGCCAGCGAGCGCTTCGCGATCAAGCTGCTCGCCCAAACGCTGGCCGTACAGTTCCCCGAGTTGACCGTTTGGGCCAGTCGCGACGAGACCGATCCGCTACGCTGGTCGTGATCCCGGGAGTGTGGTTCCAAGCCTCGGCGCGGGAAAGATCTCGGTCGGAGGGTTACATCCGCGACGCGGGAGGGTTACAGTCTGGTCAGGGGAAGATTACGCCGTTGCCCGACGCAAGCGATCCAAGGATGCCATCATGAGTCGAGGTCCACACGAACCCAACCCGCTAGAACAGTGGTTTGAACAGGGTGGTTGGAAGAACATCAACTGGGGAGGCAGCGGCTCGTCACTGGGCCTGATCGCCCTCGTGGTCTTGATCGGCTGGGGAGTGTTGACTTCCTACTACACGGTCCAACCCGAGGGCCAAGCGGTCGTAAAGCGGTTTGGCCGCGTGATCGCCATCAAGCCGCCGGGACTGCATTTCAAGCTTCCCTTCGGGATCGACCAGCAGACGTTCGTTCCCACCGCGCGCGTGCTGAAACACGAATTCGGCTTCTCCACGGTGCGCGCGGCACCCGCAACGAGCACAACCTCTTATCGGAAAGGCGCGGATCATCAGGAGGTGTCGTTGATGCTCACGGGTGACCTTAAGGTGGTCGATGTGGAGTGGGTGGTGCAATACCGCGTCGAAGACCCCGACGAGTATCTGCACCGCGTTCGTGATGTCGACAAGACCATCCGCGACAGCTCCGAAGCCGTGATGCGGCGGATTGTAGGCAACTCGCTCGGTTCGGACGTGCTGACGGTCAAACGGGTCCAAATCGCCATGGCCGCCAAGGAGGAACTGCAACAGATCCTCGACTCGTTCCAGATGGGAATCACCATTGGCACGGTCGAGATGCAGGACGTCACGCCACCCGATCCCGTGAAGCCAGCGTTCAATGAAGTCAATCAGGCCGAGCAAGAGCGGGAGCGCATGATTAACGAGGCCGAGAAACGCCGCAATCAAATGGTCCCCAGAGCCAGCGGTGAGGCGAAGCAGTTGATCGAAGCGGCCGAGGGCTATCGCGCTCAACGCGTTAATCGCGCGACTGGCGAAGCGGCGCGGTTTACCGCGATCGTCGAGGAATATCGCCATGCTCCAGACATCACACGACGTCGCCTACATCTAGAAATGATCGACGAGGTATTCCCGAAGCTGGGTCGCATCGTCGTGGTCGAGCAAGGTCAGACGCAGCCCCTGCCGCTACTGCACCTCGATGGCCCCGTCCCCTCTAGCTCGCCGAATGCCTTACGTACCATCCCGGGAGCACGACCATGACTCGCCGTCCCTTATCACCTACTCCACGACGTGGCAAAGCGGCCGTCATCCTCATCGCCGCAGTGGCCCTGATCGTGATCGCGTTGCTCGGTGCCTCCATGTATACGGTCGACGAAAACGAGCAGGCAATCATCGTTCAATTCGGGGCACCCGTGGGCGAGCCCATCACCGAACCGGGACTCCACTTTCGCGTCCCCGTGATTCAAGAGGTCCGCCGCTTCGATAAGCGATTGATTTCCTGGGACGGCGACCCGAACCAGATTCCGACGGTCGAAGAGCAATTCATTTCGGTCGACACGACCGCGCGCTGGCGCATCATTGATCCCTTGAAGTTCCTGCAGAGCGTGAATAACGAGTTGGGAGCCCAGAGTCGGCTGAACGATATCCTCGATTCGGTCGTCCGTGACAAAATCGCGTCCAGTTCGCTGGTCGACATCGTTCGCTCCAAGGACTGGAAAGTTTCGCAAGCGGATTTGGAGCGTGCCATGGCGGTCGAAGGCGAGGAGGATATCCTGCTCCAAGAGGTCGTCTCCGGCCGCGCCGAATTGGTCCGATCGATCCTCGAAACCGCACAGCTACAGATGCCTCAATACGGAATCGAGTTGGTCGACATTCGAATCAAACGGATTAATTACGTGCAATTGGTCCAACAACAGGTCTTCGAACGCATGATCGCCGAACGCCAACGGATTGCCGAACAGTTTCGGAGCGAAGGCCAAGGTCGATCCGCGGAGATCGAGGGCGAAACCGATCGGTTAATCGCCGAGATCAAGTCCGAGGCCGAGCGCGACGCCGACATCATTCACGGACAGGCCGATGCCGAGGCGACCAAGATCTACAACGAAGCCTACAGTCGCGACGCGGAGTTCTACGCCTTTTATCGCACCCTGGAGAGCTACAGCAAGTCACTCGGCGGCGGCGTTACGATGATGATCGGTGGCGAATCCGATTATTTTCGTTACCTTCGCTCGAGCGACGAGAATCCGCCGGTCGAGCCGTGACGTCACGGCTGCATGACGTGCGGGATCGTTTCCGCGACCTTGTCCTTGTCCTTGTCCTCGCGTTTGGGACGTTGGTGCCGTGGACGCACGACATCGCTGGCGAGCCCCAACTTCTCCAGGAGCCTGATCTCATAGTAGCTGATGTCGAACTCCCACCAGCGATGCTGGACGCTAGCCGCGGAGGGATCTTGGTGATGATTGTTGTGCCAACCTTCCCCCACGCTTAGCAAGGCGACCAACCAATTGTTGCGGCTGCCTTCACCCGTCGCGTAGCTGGAATACCCGAACATGTGACTGAGCGAATTCACCGACCAGGTAATGTGCCAGACGGCAATGACCCGCATGATGACACCCCACTGCACCATGCTCAAACCTAGCTGGACGGCGGCCGAAATGTCGCTCTGAAATCCAAAACTCAGACCAAAGCCTAAAAGGAAGAAGAGCGGGATCTGACCGAGAATCGGTATGAACTGCACCGCTGGATTTGTCTCGAGCCGCATGTAGAACGGGTCGCGTAGTAGATCTTTGGCGAACTTCTCCAGTGTGGCGATGCTATAAGTTTGACGATTGACAAACATCAGCCAACCCACGTGCGACCACCAAAAAGCGACGCGTGGGCTGTGCGGATCGGGGATCTCATCCGAGTGGACGTGATGCATTCGATGCACGGACACCCAACGCGCCGGCGTGTCTTCCAGCGAACAAATGCCCAGAATCGCAAAGGTATATTCCACCCACTTCGGCGTCTTGAAACTTCGATGCGTGAGGAGTCGGTGATACCCAATCGTGATGCCTTGTCCGAATAAGTGGACGCATACCACAAAGACAATGAACGCCGTCCAACTGAACAAATATGGAACCAGCGCCAACAATCCCAACAAGTGGACGGTGACAATCGTAATCGTGTAAGTCCAATTCAGTCGGACAGGCAGAACCGGCGACGGTAAGGGGTTGCTCATCAGTCCTGGTTCTCGACGACGCGCTGACTAGTGGATTATCGAAGGCATTCCCCGCGTTGAATTGTCGCACGTCTGGGACTGGGGAACCGAATATTAGTCTAACTATATTCGACGCGACTTCCACTAATGTATCACGCAATCGGAGAAGTTTGAAACTTCTGGTGCGTCCGGTCGATACAAAATCAGGGTGCCGGCTTATAACAAGCGACTTGGTGGAGGTCGCCGACCAGTGTGGGTGGCGTTTGGCGACAGAAGTCTTCCACGATGGGGCAACGGTCGGCGAAGGGGCAACCTGGGTAAACATTTTCGGGTGACGGGACTTCGCCGTGCAATTCAATCCGTTGCCGCTGGCGTTCCACCACGGGATCGGGCACAGGTGCCGCGGAGAGCAAAGCCTGGGTGTAAGGATGCCGAGGATGGGCATACAGTTCGTCTTTGGAGGCCAACTCGACCAAACGCCCAAGGTACATAACCCCCACACGATGGGCGATGTGGCGAACCACCGCCAGATCATGGGCAATGAAGACATAGGCCAGTCCCAAACGCTGTTGGAGGTCCATTAACAGATTGATGACCTGCGCTTGGATGGAAACGTCGAGAGCTGAGACAGGTTCATCGCAGATAATCAGCTTCGGCTGAACAGCTAGCGCCCGGGCAATGCCGATCCGTTGCCGCTGCCCGCCCGAGAACTCATGCGGGTAACGATTCAAGAACCTCGGATTGAGCCCGACCAGATCCATCAGTCGCATGGCTTCGAGCTTGCGGTGACGACGATCGTATAGTTGAAAGATCTCCATCGGTTCGGCGATGATGTCGCCAATCGTCAATCGCGGATTGAGCGACGCGAAGGGATCTTGAAAGATCATCTGCACGTCGCGGCGAAAGGGTAGCATCTGGCGGTCGCCAAGCCCATCGATACGTTGGCCCCCGAGATAGACTTGGCCGCCCGTCGGTCGTACCAGATTGACGATGGCCCGCGCCATCGTGGACTTGCCACACCCCGATTCCCC
>JBGTHH010000895.1:0-3706 GCA_041746275.1 Pirellulaceae bacterium
CTGGCAGCGAGGTCGCTACTGGCGCATCGAGTCGGAACATTATCGCATCACGACCAACGAGAGCGCGGACGCCGGTCTGATATTGGCGAAAAAGTTGGAAGCTTTCCACTCGATCTGGCGACAGGTCTTCTTCCGTTATTGGAGCGCGGACGAGTCGCTGGCCGCGCGCTTCGACGGTCGCAACACCTTGCTGGGCAAACGCAAGAAGTTGGCGGTTGTGCTGTTTGCGGATCGCGACGAGTACATCCGTCAATTGCAACGGTACGAGCCGCAGATTGCAATCTCGTTGGGCTACTACATGAAGAACCAACAGACGGCGTTCTTTTACGTGGGGGACAGCGGCATCGAAACCACTTGGTATCACGAAGCCACGCATCAGTTATTCCAGGAACTGGGCGATGCGGTGTCGGATGTGGGCGAGTCGTCCAACTTCTGGATTGTCGAGGGAATCGCGGTATATATGGAATCGTTGACGGCGCGTCAGGGCTTTTACACGCTTGGTGGAGTGGATGCGGACCGCTTGCAGTACGCTCGCGCCCGTGCCTTGAATGGCGAGTATTACCTGCCGCTGGCCAGCCTAGTGCAAATGGGACGCGAGGAACTCCAACGCCATGCCGAGATCCGCCGCTTGTACACGCAAGCCGCCGGGATCAGCCATTTCCTGATGGATGGTACGGACGGCCAGTATCGTCAGCCCCTGATTGAATTCCTCACCATACTTTATCTGGGTCGCGCGCATCCCAATGCTTTGGCCGCCCATTGCCGAGTCGATTGGGCAGCCCTGGACGCGCAGTATAGGACGTATCTGAACGTGCGAGACGAAGACCTGGTCCACCTGAATCCACCGACATTCGTCACCAACCTGGCGTTGGGACGAACGGAGGTGACTGATGTCGGGGTCCAACAATTGAGCCACTTCACGAACCTGGAATGGTTGGACTTGTCCTTTACCCAAGTCACCGATGCAGGACTGCGGGAACTCCACAACGCGAAGCAACTCAAGCGATTGAGCTTGGAGAGGACCGCGATCACGGACAAGTCCCTCGAAGTCATCGGGCAGTTTTCGGAGCTGGAAGAACTCGATCTCGCCACAACCAATATCACCGATGCGGGATTGGCGAGCTTGTCGAATCTGAAGCAATTAAAGTCGCTGTGGCTTACGGGAACCACCATCGGCGACGCCAGCCTGGTTCACCTGGAAGCCCTGCCACAACTCGAAATGCTCGATGTTGACCAAACCCAGATCTCGCCAGCGGGCCTCGCCGCATTGAAGCTCAAACGGCCACAATTGAATCCCTAACAACCTGTGAAAGCAACCGTACCGACGTGTTCGAGAGTGTCTCGAGTCGGTCGGGATCAGGAATGACGTTCCATCCGTTTGGAGTTTTGTAAGATGTCGGAAGCGATCAGGCCCTGGGTGCTCGCGGAAGCGAACTACGCCTACACCAAAGACCATCCGTATCAAGTCGCCGTGCTGCCGCTGGGTGCCACCGAGCCCCACAACCTGCATCTGCCCTACGGCACCGATATTCTGGAAGGGACCGTCATCGGTGAACACATTTGCGAGGCGGCTCATCGACAAGGCGCGCGAGTCGTGTTGCTCCCCACGATTCCTTACGGGACCGAAACGAATCTGCGCGAGTTGCCGCTGGCGATGAATCTGAATCCGACGACCCTGTTCCGCGTGGTGAGCGATCTGGTCATGTCGCTAGAACAATCGGGCATCCGCAAGCTGCTATTGTTGAACAGCCACGGCGGCAACGACATGAAACCGTTGTTGCGCGAGTTGTATGGGCAGACCGGCGTGCATGTCTTCCTCTGCAACTGGTATCAGATCGCTGCGGAACTGACCGGCACCGTCTTCCAACAGCGCGACGATCACGCTGGTGAAATGGAGACGTCGCTGATCCTGGCCTACTTCCCGCAACTCGTCGCCACGAACCCCGATGGCTCCCTGCGGGCGGATGAAGGGCAGACCGCGATCAGCCGTTTGACCGCGGTCAATGCAGGCTGGGTGTCGATCACGCGGCCCTGGCACTTGTTGACCACCAATGGCGGGTCGGGCAATCCTCACGCTGCGACGGCGGAGAAAGGTCGCAAGCTGATGGAGCTGCTGGTCGAGCGTCTGGGCGGCTTCCTCGTCGAGTTGTCACAGGCCGAGTTGGACGAGCGTTTCCCGTTCGTCTGATGTGGGATTCGCGTGCTTTGTCACGATTAAGGATGCGCGTTGGAGTACAGCCTTTAGGCTGCGAATTACCGGCTAAAGCCGGAACTCCAACCCCAAATTTCAGAATTGACAGAGCAATAGCGCAATAACTTGCCAACGAACGGACCCGTTCGCTGATTATTGGCTCCGCGTTCTCGCCAGGTTGTTGGAATCGGATTCTCGTATCTTACCTATTTCACCCAAGTGTGATGCGAACCGATCGGAACACGGACTGCCCTCTGTCTTCTCTTTCTTCAACATGCAAATGTTGAACTTCCTCATGTTGCTGAGTCGATCAATCGATGACGCCTCACTCGTCTTCTATCGTTTACCGGCTCGGGAACCGCCTCATGGTATTCGACGAAATTGTCAGGATCATTGGTTCGGTTCGGCAGCCATCGCCTCGGAAGCTAGCCCAGGTGACGCTTTGGAAGGCCAGTCTCTTGCTTCTTGGAGGCACGCTGGCAAGCGCCCCCGTGGCTGCCGAGGAGTTGCACGATCTGTCCACCACAAGTCGGCGCGAGAACATTCGCGATGTACGGGTCGTTACGGAAGTCACGGGCGAGCTGAAGTTAAATGCGGAGGGGAAGCAAATTAGCCGCTTGCCGCTCCGCGCGAGTGGGGAATCCCGTTACGACGAACGCACGCTGAGCGATCATCGGGGGACCGGAATTCGCCGCGATGCCCGCTACTATCACAACGCTCAGGCCCTCCTCGCGATTGGCGAGAGTCGGACGGAGTCGACCCTCAGTGAAACTCGTCGCTTGATCATGGCGGATGTTACCCCCGCGAAACAGATACTTTACTCTCCACTTGGCCCCCTCACACGCGATGAGCTGGAGTTGATCCATAGTCCTGGAAGTTCCAGCTTGCTCGATCGACTGGCTCCCGACCAGCCCGTGGCGGTGGGTGCAGAGTGGACGCATGACGAATCCCTGCTGGCACCGTTGCTGGGCCTCGACACCGTTAGTCAAGCGGACGTCAAGAGTACACTCCGGCAAATTGAGGAGCAGATCGCCATCATTGAAATGTCAGGAACGGTCGGCGGTGCGATCGATGGGATCTCCAGCGACATCAACCTGAAAGCCAAGTACAACATCGACTTGAAATCGCACCAGGTCACCTGGCTCGCGATGTCGGTTCACGAAGTTCGCGCCATTGGCCATGCCTCACCCGGTTTTGACGTCACGGCGCGCATTCGCGTCGCGATCGCGGACAAACCGGCATCCCACGAGTTGGCGGACGAACTGCTGCGGCAGTTACCGCTCGAGCGTCTGGACGGTGCGATGCTGCTTAGCCTGCCATCGGCCCAGGGGGGCTTTCAACTGCTGCACGCGCGCACTTGGCAAGTCATGGTGGATCGACATGACGTGACCATCCTCCGCTTGATCGACCAGGGGGATCTGGTGGCCCAATGCAACATTTCAAGTCTTCCCGATTTGACTCCCGGGAAGCGTGCCCAGTTGGCGACATTTCAGGCGGATATCGAAAGGGCTTTGG
>JBGTHH010000896.1:0-3438 GCA_041746275.1 Pirellulaceae bacterium
GCCGAACTATTGCCGGGTCCGAGTTACGCGACTCAGCCCCGCATGTTGGCTCCAGCTCAACCATCACCTTATCTCTCGGTGCAGAAAATGCCCTACGAGGCGATGCAAAAGGGTGGCTATTCGCTGGGTCAGGTCGCAATGCGAGTGAATTACGTGCAACATCGGCCGCACAAAGTGACCTGCTGTAATAGCGGTCCCTCGTATCAGACGATGTTAGCGGTGATCGATCCTTGCACGGGCTGCGCGCTCGACGTGCCCGTCTGCTTGCCAGCGTGTTGCGCGGGAGTTCCCCAAGCCAGCGGCCGGAAAGGTCTATTCGGGCGAGGCATCACTCACTTTACTTGGTGTTGTGGTTACAGCGTCCGCGTCGTGACCGATCGCCACGGTGCGGTAACGGTACATTACTACGGCGTCTAACACGCGGTCGAGCTTAGGTGAGCAAACGACGCCGATCCAAACGTGACCGGAGTTCCGAGTCGACCAACGCGAACCCCGACACGGCGGCGCGTCGTGGCGAGGTCGTGACGGTGGCTTGGACGTTGACGATCCTAGCCACGCTCGGTGCCGAAGTCGTCGGAGCGATAATGCGACTTGTGGTGGCTGGCGTTGCCGAGCTGCCAGTGACATTTCGCGCCGTCCCTGGCCTAATGCTCTTTACGGCCGCGATCACGGGAGCGATTTGCCTGCTGCTCACGCCGCTGGTCTACCGCTTCCGCCAAATACCGCCGCCGACGAGCGTGACGGTACTGGCGGTCACTGTGTCGCTTCTCCCCTTGGTCGTGGCCCTGCTGAGAGCTTGATCAGCTCACACAGCTCTTAGACCAACTCGCGAATCGGCTCCCGATAATCGACCAGATATTGGGGGCGGCCGTTGGGATCGGTCAGTACGGGCTGGGTGATGTTGATGCCCAGATTGTGGTAGAGCGTGGCGAAGACTTCCTGCAAATGAATCGGACGATCCATCGCGTCTTCGGCATACTTGGTTGAACGGCCAATCGCCTGACCGGTTCGCATACCGCCGCCCGCGAGGAAACACATCGACAGCTTGGGCCAATGGTCACGCCCCGCGCCATTATTCACTCGTGGTGTGCGACCAAATTCGCCCCACATGACGACGGAGACATCTTGCTCTAGTCCGCGTTCGCGCAGATCCGACAACAGCGCACTCATCGCTTGATCCAGCTTGGGAAGCTGCTTGCGGAGTGTCACAAAGTTATTGCCGTGCGTATCCCAGCCACCCCAATTGAAGCTCACAGCGCGGACTCCCGCTTCGACGAGCCGTCGGGCGGTCAGAAACATCTTGCCATCGTTGTCGCCGTATCGCTGCCGCACACGAACGTCCTCGCGATTCAAGTCCAAGGCATCGGCAACCGCTCCCGAAGTCACCACGTCGACGGCGCGCTGCGTGTAGGAATCCAACGCGGCCATCTGCCCCGAACTGTCGATCTCGCGATGAGCCCGATCGAGATAGCCGAGCAATTCGGTACGCGATTCCAGTCGTTCGGCGGTCATCTTGCCACTCAACCGCAAGTCGCCGCCCTGGGGTTTGTACGGCTGATAGACCGGCCCCAAAAAGCCTGGATAGCTGCCGTTGTAGCCAATGAACGGCGGAGCTCCCGAGCCCGAGGGTCCCAACAGCTTGGCCACCACGCTGCCGATCGAGGGACGCCCACCAACGTTCTGCAGATCTTTCCGGCCGTAACCCGTCTGTGTGTGAAAGTCGCTGTGGTCATTCTGCATGCCGATCAGCGAGCGAAGGACGGCATACTGATCCGCCATGCTCGCTAACTGGGGAAAGTGTTCGCAGATTTCCAGCCCGGGCACGTTGGTCGGAATCGGAGAGAACTCGCCACGAAATTCCTTCGGGGCGTCCGGCTTCAAATCGAACATATCCTGGTGGGAGGGACCGCCCGAGAGATGAATGTTGATGATGGCTTTGTTCGACGAGCCCACGCCGCCCAGCGCCTCAGCACGCAACAGATCCGCCAAGGTCAGCCCACCGATACCCAGCGCTCCGACCCGCAGAAAGCTACGTCGTGACAAACCATCACAGTACCGATTCGATTTTCCTGACCAGATGGGAAACATGTCAAACTCCATAGCGTTGGAAGAACGGGCTTCAAATCCCAATGAGTCTGCGTCCTGTTTTACACCAGATCGGCCCAATAGATCAATGCTTTTTGATGTATTTTGCCGAAAGCCTGTCTGAAAAGGGGTCTGACCCTTTGGAGGCGAATCGGTTTCACTGGGTTGTTGGCCTCGCCGGAGAGGGTCTGACCCCTGTTCGGATAGGCTCTTAGACCTTCACCGGTCGGGCAAGCTTTACGGAGCTCGTTTGCTTGTGGCACAACGTGATCGCATCGCGGGCCAGTTCGCCGGAAAGGATCGCCGAGGGCTTGTTGGCTCTTAGGCAAGCCACCACTTCCTTGATCTCGGCTTCGAACCCGCGTAGGGGATCGCTGTCGCCCAGATCGGGACGCAGGACCTTGCCATCGTGGGTGACCACTTTCAATGGCATCAGTTCGGCCACATCGCTAAAGGCGGCGAACTCGAAATGAAGCGTGGCTTTCTCGAGTTGAATCTCGTAGGCGTGCGTGAAGGGACGTCCTTGTTGATGGATGACGCCGCTGGTCGCTTGAACCACCAGCGCCGGATCGTCGAACTGAAAGAGCGTATGGCAGTACTCGACCACTTCGCCGCGCAACCGGCCTTGACTCATCACCGTCTTCGGCATGCCGAACAGCAAGCGAATGAAGTGCGCGTCGTGAACGTGCAAATCAATCAACGGGCCTCCACCACGTGCCGGGTCGTAAAAGTCTTTCAACCACAGTGGGTCGGAGATCACTCGCTTGAAGCTGCCGCCCAGCGCCCTGCCATACTTCCCCCCATCGATCACTCGGCGCGCGTAAGCGTATTCGGGAAAGTAGGGCAAGACGTGCCCCACAAACAATTGCTTGCCGGACTTCTCGGCGGCCGCCACGATCTTGTTGCACTCGGCCGCCGTCAGTGCCAGCGGCTTTTCGACCAAGACATGCTTACCGGCTTGTAGCGCGCGAATCGATACTTCGGCGTGCAGGTGCGGCGGCAGGCAATTGTCGATCAAGTCGATGTCAGGATCATTGAGCAGGTCTTCCACTTGACCGTATCCGCGCAGCATCGACACATCAATCTGTTCACCGGGCGGCCCAAAGTTACCTTGGATGCCACGCCAGTCGCCGGCAAGTTTTTTCTCATCACGCGTACAGATCGCGGCCAACTTGATCCCACGAACTTTTTGATAGGCGAGATAGTGAATCCAGCCCATAAATCCAACCCCGACGATGCCAACTCGCAACATTTTCGTGTTTCCCTTCTGTTTCTGGACTCGCGGCCTCTTAGGACTTACATGAATCGCCTGCCTGACTCCGCTTTGACCCCAATCTTGGCGTTTTGGTGAGG
>JBGTHH010000897.1:0-8166 GCA_041746275.1 Pirellulaceae bacterium
GAGGCATGATCCTGTGGCCGATGTTTGGTGCCACGAATCAACTGCTGGGCGGTTTGGCGTTTCTCGTGATCACATTCTGGTTGTGGCGGCGCGGCAAGGCGATTTGGTTCGTGGCGTTACCGACGGTCTTCATGTTGATCATGCCGGCCTGGGCCATGTTGATCCAGATCGGCGGCTGGCTGCAAGACGGCAGTTATCTGCTCGTCTTCATCGCCATGGTGACCCTCGCACTCGAGGCCTGGATGATTGTAGAGGCCTTTGTCATGTTCCCGCGTGCGAAGGGATTGTTGGAAGAGGCGCTTCCGCCACTGCCAAGCAAGGCTCAACCGGCGGTCGCGGGTGTGGGAGACGGTCGGTCGCGATGAGTCGGTTCGAGCGTCGGCAGCGTCAGGCCGCGCCCGATTGACGAGGCACGATCGGTTGTTCAACTTCAATCGCCTTGTGGCCCTTGAAGGCACCTGGTTTGGCGAGAAACTTCGTGACGCCCTCCACATCGACCTTCAGCGATCGATTCGCGTCGTGCTCGGTGGTGATGATATCCCCGACGCGCAAACCAATCAGGTCCGCCGTGCGAATGGAACTCTCGGCGAGCGTGACAACCAACTCGACCCGCGAGCGATCCAACCGTTGACTGATCATGTCGATAGTTTGAGCCGTGGCGGTGCCCCGCGAATAGCCGACCCAACTGTTCGACGTCAGTTTGCTGCTGAAACGCTCGATGGCATTGAACGGAATGCAGAGATTCATCATGCCGCGAATGTCGCTCAGCGTGAGTTCAAAACTGACCAGGACCACGACTTCGTTGGGCGGCACGATTTGGACGAGTTGCGGGTTGCTCTCGACGCGTTCGACACTGATGTCCAACTCCAAGACGTTTTCCCAGGCCCGATGCAATTCGACCATGAAGAGCGAGGTGATGCGCGAAACCAGACGCAATTCGATTTCCGTCAGCGGGCGTCGCGACTGGGGGCTGGGTTGTTTACCGCCACCCAAGAGTCGATCGATGATCGGATACAACACCGAGGGATTGATGTCGAGAATCAGATTGCCTTCCAACGGCTCGGCTCGTAGCAGATTGAAGCACGTCGGATTCTCCAGGCTGAATACGAACTCGCTGTAGGTCAATTGATCGACGCTGGTCAGTTTGACTTCGACAATGGTTCGCAACAGTGCCGACAGGGCCGCGCCGAAATTGCGTCCGAAGCCTTCGTGCAACGACTGCAGGGCCCGCATTTGCTCTTTGCCAACGCGCTCGGGTCGTTTGAAGTCATAGGGCGTCACCTTCTCGCGAGCACGATTCACCGGGGCGGCTCGATCGGCCAGCGGATGGGACTGCGTTAGCGGCAGTCCGGCCGGGTCCATCGCACTCAACAGGCTTTCCACTTCTTCCTGACTCAAGACTTCATCGGGCATCTGTCACTCCCTTGACAGTAGCGGCAACATCAAACGACCTAGTGCTCTGTCAATTCTGAGATTCGGGGTTGGAGTTCCGGCTTTAGCCGGTAATTCGCAGCCTGAAGGCTGTACTCCAACCCGCATTCTTAATCCTGACAAAGCACTGGCAGCCGGCGGCGACTCCCGCCAATCTATTCGCGGACGTGTCCCTCACCGTAAGCGACGTACTTGTAACTCGTGAGTTCCTTCAAACCACACGGACCTCGCGCGTGGAACTTATCGGTGCTGATGCCGATCTCGGCTCCCAAGCCGAACTGGCCGCCATCGTTGAAACGCGTGCTGGCATTGACCATCACCGCCGCACTATCGACACTCGCCGCGAACCGTCGAGCGTTCGCCAAATCGGCGGTCACAATCGCGTCCGTGTGATGCGAACCGTAATGGTTGATATGCGCAATCGCCTCTTCCAACGAACCAACTACCTTGACCGAGATGATGGGGCCGAGGTACTCCGTCGCATAGTCCTCGTCGGTGGCCGCTATCGCATTGGGGACCAACTCGCAGGTTTGCTCGTCGCCGCGCACTTCGATACCTCGCTCGATGAGCGATTGGGCCAGACGCGGCAAGTACTCGGTCGCCACATCCGCATGGACCAATAGCGACTCGCACGCGTTGCAGACGCCCAACCGATGGCACTTCGAGTTGATCGTCACCGCTTCCGCCATTGGGTACTCCGCGGCCGCGTCAATGTAGACGTGACAGTTGCCCGTGAAGTGTTTGATCACAGGCATGCGTGCTTCGGCAACCACGCGTTGAATCAGCCCCGCGCCACCGCGGGGAATCGCCACGTCGATGTAGTCGGCCAGCGACAGAAAGTGCCCTACCGCCGCACGATCCAGCGTGTTCACCAATTGAATAGCGTCGGGTGGCAGCCCGCATTGCGTCGCGGTGTCGGTCAAGACATCGACGATCGCTCGACTGGAGTTAGCTGCCTCCTTGCCGCCGCGCAGGATGACGGCATTGCCACTCTTCAAACAAATCGCGGCCGCATCGGCCGTCACGTTGGGACGCGACTCGTAGATGAAAAAGACCACGCCCAAAGGCACGCGGACCTTCGATACCTGCAAGCCGTTGGGGCGGATCGATGATTCGATGAGCTCACCGATCGGGTCCGGCAGCGCGGCCACTTCCTCAAGCCCCGTGGCGATCGCCTCGATCCTATCGGGATTCAGTTTCAAGCGATCAATCTCGGCGTCGGTCAGACCATAGCCAGGTGCCGCTCGTACATCCTCTTCGTTCGCGGACAGCAGTTCGGCTTGATGTTCGCGCAAACGCAACGCCGAGGTTTTTAGCCAACGGTTCTTGGCCGCGCCGGTTACCAAGGCGAGTTGCGAGGAAGCGTGCTTCGCGCGCCGAGCAACATCCAGGCAATACGCGGCGAGATCTTGTTTTTGAACAACGGACATGCGCGACAACTCACGGCCAGCGGCGGAAGAAACGCCTCGATCCGAGCGATCGTGAGGCATGGTGGAGTATCGATCAAACTGGCGGTGGCGTCAATCTCATCCAGCTCCCGCTGACAGGCCACGAGCTCCCGCTGACAGGCCACCAGCAGCCGCGAAGAGACACAAGGCTTGGTATGTCTGCGCCACATCGTGAACCCGTAAGACTTGGACGCCTTGAGTCGCCAAGGCCAAAGCAACACCCACCGATCCGGCGATGCGATCCGCGTCGGGATCCCCGAGGACTTTTCCGATAAAGCCCTTCCGCGAATGTCCCACCAGCAGCGGGCAGCCCAGATCGTGATAGCGGTGACAGTTTGCCAGCAGCGTCAAGTTGTGGTGATGCGTCTTCCCAAAGCCGATTCCAGGATCGAGGCAAATGCGATCCGGTGCGATGCCGACTTCCAGTAAGTGGTCGCGCCGCTGCCTCAAGTAGTCGTGGATCTCCCCAACGACGTCCACATAGGTTGGGGCGTCCTGCATGGTCCGCGGGGTCCCTTGCATGTGCATGGCGCAAATCCCCGCTCCACTCTCGACCGCCAAATCCACCATCGACGCATCGGCCGTGAGTCCACTGATGTCGTTAATGATCTCCACGCCGACGGCGAGTGCCTCGCGGGCCACGCGAGCTTTCGAGGTGTCAATCGACAGCGGCGTCTCGACCCGAGCACGCAACGCTTCGAGCACCGGCATGACGCGTCCCAACTCCTCGTCGACCGACACCGGCGTGGCATAAGGACGAGTGCTCTCGCCGCCGATATCCAGGATGTGAGCCCCCGCGGCGACCAATCGCAGGGCCTGTTCAATCGCCGCTTGCTGGTCATACCACAGCCCGCCGTCAGAAAAGCTATCGGGAGTTACGTTCACGATCCCCATTAGAATGGGAAGCGAGCCCAACGGCAGCAGTCGCGTACGCAGCCTCCAGTGATCGGCGCGCGGCCGGGGTGCTTGATCGACGAGTTTCTCGGTCATGAGCGGGACTCGCGGTGGACTCGATGTCGGTGCGGACGACGATCAATGTATCGTCGAACGACGTGCCGCTCCACCGGCGGTTACCAGCGACTCTCCATCCGGGAGACGATTTGTTCGGCCAGTCGCTGGATAGCCTCCTGATGAGCCGTGGCCACGGACTGTCCACCCTCGGGCGTGAAATCCGCGCTCTGCGCGACATCAAAGGCCACGGGCGAGAAGGGGAAACGCGAATCTTGGATCAGATGCTCGCCGCGTTGATCGTACCAGTTGACCTGCACGGCCAGATCGGTCTCGATGTTGCGCGGGATATCGTTGATTTCCTCGGCCACCACGCGTTTGGTTTCACTGACAATCCGAGCCGTCAAGGTGCTGTCGGCATCGGGTCGATGGACAACCTTGTAAGGTGTCTTCAACTCGATTTCCTTGACGACGGCCTCGGTCAGCCGCTCGCCGAGATTCCTGCGAAAGCTGTCCGATTCAAACATCGGAACGTAAACAGTTTGAATGTCCGGTCGATACAGCGACCGCGTGCCGATCTGATAACCGGCACAACCGCCGCTCACCAGGATCAGAGCCGTCATCCATAGATTCCGTACTAGGCAAGGTTGTCGCACGGGGGCTTATCTCCGCATCGGACCAATGCTCTCGGCATTCAGACGCGGTTTGATGTCCTTTTCGTCAGGGAACATCGCCACCAACCAGCTC
The DNA here is from genome assembly GCA_041746275.1 of Pirellulaceae bacterium. Classification (GTDB taxonomy): domain Bacteria; phylum Planctomycetota; class Planctomycetia; order Pirellulales; family Pirellulaceae. The sequence continues at coordinate 4,575 of JBGTHH010000897.1, forward strand.
AGCGGCTGTTCGGGGACATCGGGCTGGCCCGTGATTTCGTTCATGCGTTGTTGGGCTCGCTCACCGAACGGCGTTTCGGGATAGCTCTCGATCAGCGCCGCGTAGTAATGTTTGGCGGCCCCGTATTCAGCGCGTTGGTCGAAACGTTGAGCCATCAGCCAATCGCGTTCCGCTCTTAGGTAGCGAATTCGCGCGGCTTCACGATCGAGATACTCACGCTCGGTTTGCGCCTCGCGTGGAAATTGTTTGCGGATCTGCTCGACAAGCTTCTCGGCACCGAGGATGGCGTCCGCCGAGTAGTCGGGTCCTTGATAGGCTTCTAACTTCGCCTTCAAACCGAGGAAGTGGGCCTGGAATTGATGCTCGCTGCTAGGAAACGTCTTCCGCAGATCGGTGTAGTATTCGTCCGCCTTGATGAATTTGCCCGCTGCGAAATGAGCGTTCCCCATGGCCAGCGTGGCGTCGTCGGCCAGTTTGCCCGTGGGGTCATCCAGGCGAATGCGGTCAAAGACACGCATGGCATGTCCAAAGACGTCGCGTGTCGGCGTGCTCTGGTCGAACACGTTGATTTCGTAGAAAGCCTTGGGATTCTCGCGATGCAAACCCAACCAATACTGTGCGATGGCGAACCGCCGAGGTTGGATCGCATCGAGGTATTTGGAGTTTTGGTACTTCTTCAGCAACATCTCGTAAGCGATCTCGGCGTCCCAGTAATGATCCGCGAAGAAGTAGCTTTCCCCCGCCATTCGCAAGCTGTTGTGCTCGACTTCCGAATCGGGCCAACGTTCGGCGGCCGTCTCATATAGTTTGGCGGCCGCGAGGAACTCCGAGCGACTATCGCCGCCAGGGTTACGCTGATGCATCTCGGTCGCCGCCGCATACGCCGCTTGAGCTTCCGCGTACGTCTCCCGCGCGATCTGGGGATTGGGACCCTGCCCGACCAGGGTCTTCATGGTCGATTTTAGCTTGTTCGGCGCGAAGTCCTTGACGGTCAGCGGCGGACTGGGCGCAACGTTCTCCGTGTACTGCGCGGGTTGCACGGGCGCGCCGGAGAGGTCTCGTCGCGAACGTTCGTAGTTCGCCAACACGTCATCCTGCGACTTGAACAGGGAACAGCCGCTGCCGAGTGTCAGTACGAGCAGCACGGTTAGTCGTCGTTGAGCGGCTGGCATCCGCGACATCCTTGTCGAAGTTTTCACGGCCATAAGATCTTGATATTCGTACGGTTTCGCCGTGACAAAACACGGAATCGAAAAACTCTACTGTGTCAGCACTCCCAGAAACGCATGCATCCGTGGCCGCCGCCCCAGCAGGCCGGCCAGATAGTTATTCAATACGCCACGCAGCTCACCCCGTAAACCCCGATCGAGCTCGATGCCCCGCCACGACGCATTCGGCTCGGAGAAATCCAACAAGGCTCGCAGCACTCCCGCACTCACACTCACCACCTGTCGCTGACCACCCCGACACATCGGGCATAACACGCCTCCCGCCAATTGACCGAAAGCGATCCTTCCCGTCAGCTCGATCTCTTGCCCACAACCGACACACTGGTCAAACGACGGTAGGTGTCCCAATTCCCGCAAGGCGGTCATCTCGAAACGCAACACCGTCGGGGCGATTTCGCCCGTATCATCTAACGCCATGAGTGCTTGGTTGGCAGCTTGAAACAGCTCGGGATGTGGATCGCTCGCGTCCGTCAGTTCTCGCAATAACTCCGCCACGTAGTAACCCGCGTAAAGACGAGACAAGTCGCGAGTCGCCGCGCGGAAGCGCCGTTCCAGTTTGGCTTCCGTGAGCAAGTCCATCGCGTCGGAGGTTTTGTGGAGGAACACTATGCGACAAACGGCCAGCAGGTCAAGAGCAGCCTCGAAGGGACCTTTGGGTCGCCGAGCTCCCTTGGCCAGCGCCGTGATCTTGCCGAAATCCTCGGTAAACAACGTGGCGACCACGCTCGTCTCCGAGAATTCCACCAGCCGTAAGACAATCGCAAGAGATTTTTCGGCAGCCACAGGTGAATTGCTAGCGGGTCGAGAGGCAGGAGCAGTGCTGCGTCCGATTGTGACGCCGCCGCATCCATTCACGCAAGGGCTATTGCCAGCGGATTCTGTTGCCAGCGGAATCCAATGCAGATCTTGATTCACCAGTTGGCGCGGGTGCTATCGATTCCTCTGACTGCCTGTTGGCGTGCAGGTCCGCCCTTGAGGAAGCATGGGAGGCATAGGGCGAAGCATGAGACAGCCAGCCGCCTCAGCCACGTAGCCACGTAGGGTGGTTGCTTGCAACCACAATCATCCCATCAGATCACCGTTCCAAAACGAACCCGAAGATGTTTCGCGGAGGTGGTTTGTGGTTGCAAGCAACCACCCTACTTACGAGACGCGATGGCCCACCAGATCGTACTGGGTGATTGAGAGCATGGCTTGCAGGAAACATCGGAGTCATGTTTTGTTCTGCGACGTCATAATCCGCAGCACGGTCTCGACGTCCTTTTGGATTTCCAGCAGGTGCTGCCGCACGGCGTCTTGTTGGCGACGCGGCAGGTCACCCAGCAGACGTTCCTTTCCGTGATCCGTCGCCAGTTCACGAGCCCGCGCGGCGGCTATGGCCAGTCCTTTGAACGCCTTGATGATATCGTCCGCCGTCGGTTTCATGCGTTATGCCTGAAGGTTTGCGATACGGGTCGAAGACTCGAACGGTCAACTCTGTCATGGTTGTGACACATAACGCAGCGTAGAACAACTAGTTGCCGTTTTCGTGGATAGCCAATTAGCCCCGGAGACAAGTCGCCGATCACACCGTGACAACCGTTCCGGCCCGAACACTCCACCACGGTTTTCGGTATACTGCTGGCTCGCTACCGTCTCGCTCAACTTGGAGAACCGCTCATGATCCGTCGTCGTTATTCCGTGATACTGGCGATGCTCGTCGTGACGTGCCTGACGATCTCGACCGCCCGACAAGGCCGAGCACATGACGACCGGCCCAAACATTGGTTCAAGGGCAATCTGCACACACACTCGCTCTGGAGTGACGGCAATGATTTTCCTGAGATGATCGTCGATTGGTATGTGCAACACGGGTACGACTTTCTCAGCTTGTCGGATCACAATATCCTCAGTCGGGGCGAGAAATGGATTGACGAAGAGGTCACACTCAAACGCGGTAGCATCGACGGTTTGAAACGCTATCGGGCGCGTTTCGGCGATGACTGGGTCGAGACCCGCGTGGTCGACGGCAAGACGGAGATTCGTCTGAAGCCACTCGACGAGTTCCGGCCGATGTTTGACAAGCCTGGAAAATTTCTCCTGATCGAGGCGGAGGAAATCACGGACCACCATGGTTCCTTGCCGATCCACGTGAACGCTAACAACCTCGCCGAGCTGATTCGTCCCCAAGGCGGCAACAGCGTCCGCGAGACGATCGCCAATAATCTGATCGCTGTCGAGCACCAAAGCCGGCGCCTCAATCGGCCGATTCTCGCTCACTTGAACCATCCGAACTTCGGCTACGCGATCACTGCCGAGGATATGGCGGCGGTGGTTCAGGAAAAGTTTTTCGAGGTCTACAACGGCCATCCCGGCGTGAACCA
>JBGTHH010000898.1:0-3368 GCA_041746275.1 Pirellulaceae bacterium
TCGGGCCTTGGTCGAAGAGCGGCGACACTCCGACCCCTATCGTCAACGCAAGATCCATGTCTCGGTTCACGTCGAACCCGATCACGCCGCATTTGTGATTCGTGACGAAGGACCGGGGTTTGACCCGCAAACGTTGCCCGATCCCACCGACCCCACAAATTTGGAACGGTTGAGTGGTCGCGGATTGCTGCTTATGCGCACGTTCATGGACGGCGTCGCGTACAATGATGTGGGCAATCAAGTGACCTTAATCCTCAAACGCAATAAATCCTCCGACAACGGCTGCCACCACGAGGCTCCTTGAATGACTAACCCCAAGTACTTCACGATCGAGCGATCGAACGACACGGTAATCTTTTCGGCCATCGGCTCCATCGGCGGGTTGGTCGAGGACGCGGCACGCTCCGAATGGGATGCCCTGTTGGCTCAATTGGAGACCGCCGGTTCCAAACACGCCGTGATCGATCTGGGCGCGCTCGACTACTTCGGATCGATCATGTTGGAGCTGTTGGTCGTGCTTTGGAAACGTGTGAGCAGCAAAGGGGGCAAACTCGTGCTGTGCAACGTGTCGCCGATCGGTCTCGAAATCCTGCACACGGCCAAGTTCGATACGCTATGGCCCATTCTGACCAATCGCGAGGAAGCGCTGGCCGCCGTCCGAAGCTGATGACCTTGAGCCTACGGTTCAAAGAGAATATCGGTCGACGCTCCGTAGCGCGCGGGTAACGGCATGTTCGACCAGGAGGGATCGTCTCCGATTCGGACTTGCCAGCGGCCGTTCAGTTCCACGCGGTGCTTGCCGTGGACAAGCCGAGCTGTAAGTCGCGTGCCGCCTAGCCTTCTCGGATCGACGACACGCAAGACAACCAAATTGGCATCGTTCACTTCGACCGCCTCGCGCGGAATGGTGAAAGTGAGATGCAATGGGGACACGGTGGCTCGCTCTAGCGAACGTCCGTTAAACCAAGCGTTCACTTCCACATCGCCGGGAGACACTTCCAAGGTCAACTCGCTGGCATCCAACCATGCCTCCCGCAGTCGCACCGCGCACCGCAGCCAACCGGTGCTGTTCTCGGAGTCTGGTGCGATTGCATGAAGGTCTCGATCCGAGACCGGAAGTTGTATCGCGGACCAATGCTGTGCCGCCGTGGTGTTGTGCGGTAGCGACGACGGGCTCGCGGGTACTGTCGACGCGGTGGCCCATAGCAACGCATTCACCAGCAGTCGCTGAAAGACCGGATTATCAAAGTCCTGTCGATGTCCGAGCGACGTATAAAACGAGCGACCTCCATCGGCGCGCGCGAACGTCCACGCCACCGTTTCCATGGGCTTGCCCGAGATCTCGCCCGTGAGCAACGGCGTCGTGCCGACGGCCAGCGGCGCGGTGATGTAAAGCGAGCCACCTTGCTGGAAAGGTGCGCGATCGATCTCCCGGAGTAGGGGATGCTCTTGAGCCGACGGGACGATCCGCACTGTCGACTTGAGGTCATTGCCGTGATGGTTGGTATAGTTTCCGCCAAAGACTTGGGCGTCGAACTCGGGCCATGCGTCAAGGCCTTCCGGCGGCGCGGCGTTCCGCAGCGAGAACGCGTGACTCGCCGTGCGAATCCCCACCACCGGTTTGCCCGCTGCAACGAACTGGCGGAACAATGCCAATTGATCGGGCCGCAAAGGACGTCGGCGGATACTGACGAGCGCCACATCGGCAGACGGCAATGCAACATCTAATCCCGGGAGCTCATTCGGCTTGTCGTCCGCCGCGAAGACCAATGACACCCGGAACTGGCGACCGAGTTGCTCCGCGGCGAACTTCGGCAGCGTGCGTTCCGTTTCATACTCGTCCTCCGCCATCACGATCACGACATGCGGACGTCGATCGTGTTGGAAACGAAACGGTTCCCCACCCAGCAGTTGGTCGCTGGCGATCGTCGGGCAGACGAGCCGTTCAATATGCGACACGATCAGGTCATTGCCGGTGAAGTGACTGACGTACGGCCACCGCGCGGGGTTATACATGGTGTCGGTCAGATCGCGCATCAGCACGACGTGCTTGCCGTGGCGAGCTAATTGACGCAGGCCAAACGGTCTGCCCAGCACGCACATGTTGACATGCACCCCCGTCAGGATCACTCGCTTGATACCTCGTTGCTCGAGGATGTTCCACACCTCGTCGCCGCGATCACTGATGAAGTCCCGCGCCGAATCGATGGTGATCAAGTCGGATTGCTTCTTCCAAGGCAGTCCCGGATTGCGTCCGAGTTGCTCCAACTTCTTGACCCAGACAGCATGCTCCTCGGGATCATCGTCGTCGCCGCCGTCGGATTGATCCAGCGGATAGACAGCCTGTTCCTCGGCGGGAATGCGCGAACACCACGAACGGATGTCCGCAGGCAAAGTCGCCGCGGGCGGCGTCGCGAGCGCGCGTTGGCGGGCGGGATGATTGGAGTAAGCGTCCATGCAGTCGCTGGGAGCGTGGATGATCGTGGCCCCGCGTCGCCGCGCTTCGTCAAGCACTTCGTTCAATCGCGGAGCGAATTCTTCGAGTCGGCGAACCGCGTTCCACGAATGGTGCAGGTCCCACACATCACAAACGATGACCGCCGTCTCTTCGGCTGGCCAAGTCTCTTGACGCTCTAATCGATGATAACGCCCGCTCGCGGGACTCGTTTCCTGTTGGTAACGCAAGGTCAGCACGAGTTCCTCTCCGGACAATGAGGCTGCTCCCCATACCAACGCGATGGTTACCAAACCGAGATATCTCACGGACGTCTCCTCCTAGCGATCTAAGAGCCTGTCCGAAAAGGGGTCTGACCCTTTGGAGGCGAGTCGATTTCACTGGGTTTTTGGCCGCGCCGGAGAGGGTCAGACCCCATTTCGAACAGGCACTAACAACAAGGATCAAAACAATTCCAAGATCGGCTCGCCTGTATCCAGCAAGTTGTACGGGCGACCGTCCTTGTCTTGAGCCATCAGATCATGCACGCCCATCGCATGATAGACGGTCCTGGTAACATCCGCGGGAGTCACAGGCAGGTCGGCGGGATACTGACCCAAGCGATCGCTACTGCCATAGGTCTGACCGCCTCGAATTCCGCCACCCGCCAACACATCCGTCAAGCAATGGGTCCAGTGATCGCGGCCCTGCCCCGACGCGCCGCCGCTGCGCGGATCGCCGATCTTTGGTGTCCGTCCCATCTCGCTGGTCACCATCACGAGCGTCTCGTCCAGCAGACCGCGCTGGTGCAGGTCCTCCAGCAGGGCGGAGAAGGCCAGGTCCACCGGCGGCAGCAGGGAGTCCTTCATCTTCACGAAGTGCTTGTTGTGCGTGTCGAAGTTCTGCTCGGATTGCTTGAACATCCACGGCACCG
>JBGTHH010000899.1:0-4429 GCA_041746275.1 Pirellulaceae bacterium
GCCGGCGCGATCGAGGCGTTGATCCAGATGCTGTCTCGACCTCGCGTCGGCGGAGCAGCCGCCGAAGCCTTGAGTTCGTACGGCGTACAAGCTCAGCGCGCTGTTCCCTGGATTATCAAGGTCTATCCACTGGGCGAGCCACGACAAAACATTTGGGATGATGCGGCCGAAGATGCTTTGGAACATATCGGGCCGCCTCACCCGGACGACATCCCGCTGTTGATCGAGTGCCTTTCGCATCAGGAACTCGAAGCTCGGCTCCTGGCTGCCGATTCGATCGCGATGTTGGGAACAACGGGAAAGTCCGCAGTTCCGCAATTGGAGAACGTTGTCGACACGGTGCTCGACAGATGGAAGGTGGACGACGGGCAGAAGGCCGACGACAGCGGCGGATTCCGAGATTTTGTTTTCGTCGAACGATGCGTCGTCGCGATCTGGAATCTCACGCGTGATCCCGAGCGATTTCTGGCAGTAACGCGGAAAGTAGCGCTAACGGATTCGGTGATGACGTTCTCGCATCCGGGGCCGTGGGACGAGTTCCCTGCCGACACCTATCCATCGATTGAGAGGATGCTGCGTCACCCGAATTCGTCCCTGCGCTGGATGGCGTTAGACGGAATCGTTGACTTCGGACCCAAAGCCAAGCACTTTGAGGGTGCTCTGCTTGCCTTGATCGATGACCCGGATTCCGACATCTCTAACCTGGCAATGTCGGCACTGGCATCGATCGGTCCGACGGCGGCAGATGTAGCAGGACCGAGATTACTCGAACGTTTTCGTGCCGGCAAAATCCCCTTAACAGAGTTTGCTTCGGCGGCGGAACGTCTTGAACTGCGATCTCCCGAAATCCGCGGGATTCTCGAAACCGGGCTGAAGGATCCGGATGAGTGGACCCGAGCCGCATGTGCTCGAGCGATCGTCGCTGTCGCAGAAGACCCGGTGTGGGCCGCGAAATATCTCATCGCCGCAGTTGGCAAACAGCACATCAATGAACGAGTTGCTATCGGCCTACTCCGAAACATCGATGTCGACGGCGATCTCGTAGTCCAATTCTTGACGCGGCAACTCGGCAGCAGTGACGTCTGGACACGCCACGATGCTATCGACGCGCTGGCGAGCATGGGCGATCAAGCGAAACCTGCCATCCCTGACATCGAACGCCTATTACAAGACAAGCGAATCTCGATTCGTTTACAGGCCGCCAAGGCGATTTCACTGCTCACGGGTGAAACCAAGTTTCTCGATGAACAGTTGCGAACCATCTTCGCGGGGTCGGATCAGGACAGTCGGACGAACCAACCCAGCGCCATAGAGACGATTGGCGAATTGAAACAAATGGGCGACGCCTACGTGCCTTTCGTGCTGAGTGCGCTACGTTCCGAGCAGTCTTGGTTCGCCCCGTATGCCATCGAAACGCTCGAGGCCGTCGGTACTCCGGACGCCATCGTCGCGCTCCGGACGATCGCCGAGTCACGGGATTGGGCGCTGCGGTCGCCGGCAGTGGAGGCACTGCAACGGTTGACAGATTCACGAGATAAGGACGAGTAACCATGATTTCAAAAGTGCTTCCTAGCTTATTGTTAGTGCTCGTGCCCGTAATCGGCTCGATCTGCACCGCGCAAGACAAGAAGGTACAGCCTAGTGCGTCGTCAAATGCCACCTCTTGGCGCTCAACGAGAGATCAGTGGACCCGCACATCGGACTACCAGATAGAGGGTTATGCGCCTCGTCCAGATGAAAGTACGCTGCAGTCCATCACGGTCCAATGGGAACAGCCCGTCGTCGATCCGTTGGGCAATTACTGCACGCTCCGCGGCCAACTTCAGATTCTGGCCGACAATCCGGAGCCAACGAAACCCATTGAGTGGTTCCAGGGCCTGACGGTCTACATGGCAAGGCAACCCGCCGCCAAGCCGAATTGGTCACGGGAGAGCCCTCAGCAGGACGCGGTGAAGCATACGACGGTTGTGCAAGGTTCTGGGAAGTTCGAGGTCTCGCTCGACCTGCGGAAAGCGGCACGTGACAGGCAGGCGGAGCAGTCTTTTCAGTTTGGTCTAGCATTGGCACGGCATTCCGTACTCCAAGGTGGACGCCAGCGGGTCGAGTGGAGTTCGAATGCGCCGGTCGTTGCATCCAGCATTGAGATGTTGAACGTTCCGGCCGGACCACCACTGTCGCGAGAGATGGAACTGATCAACTCTGCCGCAGGCTGGCCGTTCTCGAACCCCGACGGGGTTGCATTGATCCGTGCCGTCAACGCCCTTCAAAAGCTTCCCAAGGATGAGGCTCTTCGCGTGCTGGAAGAGTTCATGAGCTTGACCAACGACTTCGAATACTTTGACGACCAAGAAGTCGTTTTCTGGATTGTCCGTTTGTTGTTCGAGCCAATTCGTTTGGATGAAAGAATCCCAACTCCTATGATTTATGTCTTTCTTCTGGATGACCGGGATTCCGCGGATGCGTTGTTGTGGCCACTGAATCCGATTGAACTTGTCGATGAGATTCCGTTCATGGTGGGAATGCAGACTAACGGTAGTGGAATGCCTGAACACCCTTCGTCCCATATCGAGTGGGCACGTCGGCACGGTGTCATGCGGGATGCCCCGCTACGGCCGACTAGTAGCCCACTTGCAGCCGCTGACAAGCTTCTGAACAGCCAGAAGTTCGCGCGGCTGAATATGGATGACGATATGGCCAGCCTGTCTACGGAGTCAATCAAGTCGCAGGCGATGGCGATGGTCGCGAGTAGCCTCCAACCTCTTCCCGAAAGGCGTCGCGATCGCGCCGAAGCGCAGGCGGACTGGGAGGAACGACTAAAGAAGGCCGCGAAAGTTGGAATCAAATGGGACGAGGCGGCCGACCGTTTTGTGGTCACACGACCGGACAACGATTGACAGGCAACCGAATGGTCGCACACTTACGTGACGGACACTTACATGGACAAATCAATGGCTCAAGACACGCGCAGGTCCGGGGCTGGGGGAGTTGACATCGGCAAGCGGGAATTTGCATGAACGTCGAAGGGAACGGGGCCATAAAGTCCCAAGTCGATGAGATCTATCAGCGCGAGTCGCGTCGGATCTTTGCCACGCTCGTCAAACTGCTCAAGGATTTCGATTTGGCCGAGGAGGCGCTGCATGAGGCTTTTGCCACGGCGATCGAGAAATGGCCAGCCGACGGCCTCCCGGAGAATCCACGTGCTTGGCTGGTATCCACAGGACGCTTCAAGGCCATCGATCGCCTGCGTCGTCGAGAGCGGTTTAGTGAGATGCAGCCCGACATCGCCGCGCGTGTCGAAGAGCTTACTGCGGCGAATGCCGTACGGTCGACCGAGGAAATCGCCGATGATCGACTGCGCTTGATCTTCACGTGTTGCCACCCCGCGATCGATCCCAAAGTCCAAGTGCCGCTCACCCTGCGTGAAGTCTGTGGTCTCTCGACGGAAGATATCGCCAGTGCCTTTCTGACGACTCCCTCGACCATGGCTCAGCGAATTGTCCGTGGCAAGGCGAAGATCCGCGCGGCGAACATTCCCTACGTCATTCCCTCGCTGGAAGAGCTGCCGCAACGACTCGATGCGGTGTTGTCGGTCATCTATCTCGTCTTCAACGAAGGCTACTCGGCGTCACACGGGGAAACACTCACCCGCATCGAACTGTCCAGTGAAGCGATTCGCCTAGCCAGGTTGTTGTTGGAGCTGTTGCCCGATCCTGAAGTTATGGGCCTGCTGGCGCTGATGTTGCTCCACGAGTCCCGCAGAACAGCACGAGTGACGGAAGCTGGCGATATCGTTTTACTTGAGGATCAGGTCCGTACGCAGTGGAATCAGGAGCTGATCGTCGAAGGAGCGGGACTCGTTCGGCAAGCCTTAGCGACTCGCCGTTTTGGCTTTTACACCTTGCAAGCCGCCATCTCCGCGGTCCATGCCGAGGCCGCGACCGCATCTCAGACGGACTGGCACCAGATCGTGGCGCTCTACAGTGTGTTGCTTCAAGCCGATCCCTCGCCGGTCATCGAGCTCAATCGAGCCATCGCGATCGCCATGCGGGATGGTCCCACAGCGGGACTTCGCCTAATCGATGCCATCCTGGGGCGAGGTGAACTACACGAATACCACCTCGCTCACGCCGCTCGTGGAGAGCTGTTACGTCGGGCCGGGCAGATCGAACTCGCCCAACAAGCCTTTGCTCACGCCCTGCGTTTGGCGAAGCAGGAACCGGAACGTCGATTGCTGCGTCGCCGACTCTCCGAGCTCGCCTCGCCCAAGGATGAGTGAGTTACGCCTCGCTCGCTTGGTGGTTGGACGGAGTGATGTTGGTGTGAGCTCGATGCCGTGCGGGTGTTTCATGAGGACCAATGGGATCAGGAGGTCGTTGACGAGGAAGACGAGGGCCGACATCTACTACGAAATCGAGAAAGACGCGACGGT
>JBGTHH010000900.1:0-2844 GCA_041746275.1 Pirellulaceae bacterium
GGTCAGCAGTCCCGTTCCGGGTTCGTTTGCAATTAGCAACCCGTAGGTATAGCTGAATTCCTGGGGCACCGGAATGAAAGCACCCGGCTCGTAAGCCGTATGCAGGTTCGTACTCGCAAAGATGAAGGCACCGGGTGTATAAGTTCTGGTGGACTCGTCAAGACGCACTCGGACACTGAAGATATCGCCCGTCTGGATCGTCGCGGTGTCGGGGAGCGAACCATTTTCCACAGCATCCTCACAAATTTCGGACCATCCCCAGCCCGATCCCATCGTGGCGACGCACTGGTTGGTGCGCAGATTGATGACTTCCAAACCTACGTCCATCGTGCCAAAGTGATTCTGCAGTAGCGCCGCGTCTGTCTGCGGCGCAGGTCCACCGCCTTCACCTTCTGCACTGACGAACTCCAATTGACCTACAGCGTGATGTCCCAACGGGTCTAACTCAACAGCAAGAACTAAGTCAGCGGCCAACAGGTTTCGTTGTTCAAGTGCTTCGAACCGAAGATTTCCGCGATATTTCCTCTTTTTCTGATACATCTCTGTTTCCTATTATTAGATTTATTGCGGTCGCGGTTCGCGCCGATTAGTCATAAATTCCGCCTCGATATCGCTTAATTCGAATCCCGGATCTTCAATAAAGGGCTCGCCCACCATCGCATTCCACTTCGCCTTTTGCTCTGGAGTCAATTCAGCCAGCATAACCGCTGTGACCCGTTTCCGGGCTTCTGCAATCTGATTTCGATACATTGTGCTTAACTCTGGTCGACGGGAACGAAGCCGATCAATTTGGACCTCGGTCAAGCCAAGCATTCGAATAACCTCGTCGCTGACAAGAGAATCCACGACGTTTGGTGCATCAATTCGGATCTGAAGTGTGATCTGATTGAGACGGACGAGTTGGTGAGGTAGAAGTAGATCGTTCGCATCAGTCCGCAGTCGCGTGCTAAAGTCTGCGACTTTATCACGACGTTGCTCTTCAGTTAAACCGCGGCACTCAAGTACCAATGCCTTCATTTGGCTCGGTAAACTTGCCACGAGGGTGCGAATCGCTTCTTCTTGAGAAGGTATGAGTTCGAGATCTTTGGCAACATCTTGTCGAACCAGAAGCACTAAACCGCTCTGACTCCTCCGAAGCATCGTCACAGAAGATGGTGAAGCGCCGGGCGCAGGCTGCTCGGCGCTAATTTCGTTTGTGACGGCGAGCAGCAGCAAGGTGCCCAACGAACACATCACTCGCAACATTGATTTTAACCTGACCTTCCGGCATTAGAAAAGGAACGGTTGTGCGCGTTTTGCCGCGGCACCGTTCCGTTGAATCACACGGCTCACGGGTTCAGGTAGTTTATGATTAGCAACGCGTCCAGCGTTGAAATTGTGCCGTTACGGCTCACATCGTTCCGTGACCAAGCAACGTGATGCCAAGTCCGATCAATGTCTGCTGATGACGGAGAATAAAACAATAGGCCCATTAGAATCGCCTCAGCTCCAGCAGCTTCGATGTCCTCCTCAAGATTCGAATCGTCGTAGTTTCCGAACTCGGTAATAAAGTCATCGAAGACATCTGTCGTACCGTAAGCATCGAGATGATCCAGCACAGTGTCCGTGTCAAGGTTTGTGACAACACCGTCATGATTCACATCATAAACAAGTCCCTGCCCGAACACAGGCGAAACCGAAGTGAACAATGCGAACGACACCAGCATAGCCATGAGGGCAACCGTACTCCGCACGAAAGGCATTTTGATTCTCCTAATGACGAATAACATGAAAAGGCCGGCTTCGTTCCTCACGTCGCGTGTGTACCGTTCTAATTGCAAGCCAAAACACGAGGACCCGGCCTAACGGGCATTCGCTGGAACAACCAACGACATCTTCCGTTAGTGGTCAACTGTAAGCGGCCGATCCATCCTTTCCAATGGTCATTTTGTCCAGTCCTGTCGAGGGAGGGGGGGGGGGGGCTTCATAGAGGGCTCGCACTATCAGAATGACAAGCTGCTGAGTCGACTCCGTTTGAAATCGTTGCTTCAGTTTCGCGATGTAGTTGCGAACCGTTGTCCACCTGAGGCGGAGTTGCCGCGCAATCTGTTTTGGGTCGCGGCCATTGATCAATAGTTCAGCGACCTCGCGCTCTCGCGGAGGCAATTCTCGGTAGACGCGGTAGATTTCGTTCCAGTCTCGATCGGCTTGCATGGCCAGACGTGGGTCGGGTTCCATCGTGTGGTGAATTGGCTTGATGGTCGGACGATGGGCTTGACGGAGGATCGACCAGGAGACGACCCGTAGCAGTTGATCGCGCTCGAGGCAGCTTACGTCAAGATAGTCTTGCACGCCTTGTTCGACCAAACCTTCGCCAAAGCGTTCGTCGTAGCTTTCGTCAACAACGACGACAGGTCTTTCTAATGCGAATTCGGCCAACCTCGTCAACCATTTTCGACCGGCCTCGCCACGTGAACGACCGATTCCAAGGATGGCTCGACAACGCTCCGCTTCGCCGTTCAACAGTTCACGCAACTCATCTATCGAGGCGACGGACAGCGTCTCCATGTCTCTGAGTTGATCCGCGACAAATCGTGCGGAGTCGGTACTACTTTGACTCAGCACAAGTAAGTCCGCGACGCTAGGACCACGATGCTCGGGACTCGGCGGTTAGCGTGGCTGCGACATCTGCCTCTCCTTCTAGCGGAAGTCAAGGTTTCGGTTGGGACCGATAACCCATAATAGTGAGACGCCGGTCAATGTCGAGGAAAAGCGAACGTGCTGGCTTCCTGGTGATGTTCTTTGTTGATGGACACTTGGCCTCATACGACTTGCCACCTTAGGTATAGTCTCGAAGTTGATTCC
>JBGTHH010000901.1:0-3494 GCA_041746275.1 Pirellulaceae bacterium
TCTCAGCATCCAAGGAAAATTGAAACTGTTCGATGATGTAGATACTCGAGGAACGTATGGGATATGTCCCTTGTACCGACGACACTTGAAGTGCGTCTGCGCCAAGGGAGTGCTGATGCAGCGCGCGGGCTTGGACGAACCGAGTGCCTACAAGCGATTGCAGCGACTGGCCAGCGACAAGAATCTGCGGATGATCGACATCGCCCGCACGCTGCTGCTAGCCGACGAGGCTTTCTCTCTACCCGAGTCAACCCCCCGCTGTAATTCATGAGAAATAGCTATTGACCCTGAGGCGTAGTCCGATAGATTGAGAGCAGTTCGGGACTTGTTCATGGCGGATAGGTCACGCGAACCGTAAGCGACCCCTTGACCCCCCATCTTCCCACCGTACCACGGGTCAATTGCTTGGGTCGCGAGAATTGAAATGCAACGTTGAGGCGGAATGAGTGGCGGCGTTGTATGCGGCTAAGATGGCTGCTGAGAACGACTTGGTTTCGTAATCTCCCAGCCCATAGGAATCATGTAATGGCAGTTTCCCTATTGAATCAAGTTCCATCCCCCTTGGACAACCCCTCGGTTACCCAACCCGCGTTGGCGTCGGCGGTCGAGACCGAATTGCGCGGCAGCCAGTATCTAGCGCTGCGGCACCTGACATGCGAAGTGCATGACGGTACGGTCGCGCTCTATGGCCGCGTGCCCTCCTACTACTTGAAACAAGTCGCGCAGACTAACGTGGGCCAAATCCAGGGCATTCAGCACGTCGACAATCACATCCAAGTCGCCGTGTCGTAAGTGGCACCTGCCAGTATCCCCACCGCCGGGAGAACGCACTCGGCACAAGTATCGCACGGTGGGGCTTTACCGACTCAGAAGGGCGGGCCAGAGGGAGTCGCTGATCAGCAGGCCGCGACGAGTTAAGCGAATTCGCCGATCCGTCTCGTCCAATAAACCGGCGTCGATGAATCGGGTCAGCGCTGGTCCGGCGAGTTGCTCCAAATCAAAACCGGTCGCTGCCACGAATTCGTCGCGATGCCAGCCCTCCATCCGCCGCAGCCCAAACACCAGCCGCTCACGAGCCGAATCCTCTGGATCCAATTCCTCCGCGTCAGCCACGGGAGACAGGCCACCGAGTACGCGTCGCAGATAGGTCGTTGTGCTGCGATGATTGATCTCGCGTCGACCAGCAACATAACGCGCCGCACCGGGTCCGGCCGCATAGTATCCGGCACCCGACCAGTAGGTCTCGTTGTGACGACACCTTCGCCCCGGACGCGCAAAGTTCGAGACTTCGTAATGCTCGAAGCCAGATGCGGTCAGCCGGTCGATGGCCGTTTCATACATCCACCGCTCATCATCCTCGGCGACTGGACGCAACTCGTCTTTTTGCAGTCGGCTCCAAAAGCTGGTACCACGCTCGAAGGTCAAGCCATAGGTCGAGAGATGGTCGGGCCCGAGCGCCAACGCCGCTTCCAGGTCGTGCTGCCACGACTGAGGTGTCTCGCCGGGCGCGCCGAAGATCAGGTCCAACGAAACCGCGGCACCGCACCGGCGCGCCGCTTCGTAGGCACGCACAATATCGTCGCGACGATGATCGCGTTCGAGTAGCGCCAGCTTGTCGGCGGCGAACGACTGCACACCCAGGCTGACCCGATTCACCCCGTACTCGGCCAGCAATTGAGCTTTGTCCACCGTGAAGTCCAGCGGATTCGCCTCGACACTGAACTCATGCCCTTCCTCCACGGGAAACCAGTAACGAACGGTCTCACAAAGCTGTCGGAGCTGTTCGACGGTCAGATGCGTGGGCGTGCCTCCACCGATGAACAGCGTGTCGACGGGCCGTGGCGTTTCGAGCCACGACAGTTCGACGGCGAGGGCTTGCAGGTAGTCGCTCACCAAGTCGTCGCGACCCGCAATCAACGTGAAATTGCAGTAGCCGCAGCGATGGCGACAGAAGGGGACGTGGATATACGCCGCTCGGGGCGACGGGAAGCGAAGCGGGCCTGTCACAACCACAAATGTAACCGGTTGCCCAGCATGTCGGGCAAGGCCTTTTCCACGAAATGGCGAATCTGGCGTTTGTTGTAGCGCATGCTGAAATGTCCGACGATGACGCACTCGTTTTGAAAGCGGTCTCGTCGTTCGACGTAATCGTCCAAGTGCATGTGGCCGTTCTTATGAATCTTCTCTTTGCGATGGCTGGGGGCCACGAACGTCATTTCGGATATCAACACCCTGGCGGCATACATCGCGGGATGATCGTCCAATCCTTCGGGCGAGCTGTCGCCCAGGTAGGCCAGCTCCGGTACACGGACCTCGTTCGTGATCGCGACGCCCGAAAGTTTCAAATCGCGAATCTGCTCGCCGGTCAACGAGCTGTATTCGGGCTTCAGCTTCTGCTTCCGCTCCCACACGATGTAGCCGAGGGCTGGCACTGTGTGCCGCGAAGCGGTCGCCGTGACCACCAATTCTCGCGACAATTCGATCTCGTCACCCGGGCGCACGCCAATCAGTTCGCACGGCAAACGGCCGCGATCAAGCTGCCGAAAGATCTTCAGCAAACGATCGACCGCGTCCACGGCATGTTCTGGCAGGTAGATGACGGGGGGCTCCATCTTCATCATCCGCCGACGAGCCACATAGACGGGCAACCCCGCGATATGGTCGAGGTGCGAATGGGTGACGAACCAAGTCGACGTCCCCATGAAGTCCCACGGTTGCGCCCCGAGATCGAAGCCGATCTTCAGCTCGGGAATCCGCCAGTAGGTTTGCACGGCCGCGCGCGAGTAGCCTTCGACGGTGATGCGACCGTGACTGAGCGTCCGGAAGGGAGCGTTTTCAATCATGGCCGTCATCAATCCAATCGTCGCAAAAACCCCCAGGCCAAATCCGACTCGAGGAGATGAAAGAGTGTGGTCAAGTCAGTTTACGAAGGGTGCGGGGCGACCGAAAGGGGAGCCCGACGTATCTCGGACTCCGCGAACGCTGTTCAGAGCAATCCGACGGGGCTCCAGAATCTTTGGCCGAGTCGTCATCGTTCTCAATCGTGAGCTAAGCTTTTCCGTCAATGGTTCGCGTGGTTACTGCTTGGAGACGTACGATGAAATCAATGGTAGCGGTTCTCGGCTTAGTACTCGGTCTTTCCGCGATGCTTCCCCACGACGCCTGTGCCGCGCCGGGGGCTCGCCTCCGAGCCTGGGCGAATAGCACTCCCACGCGACAGCCGATGGCCTTTGGAGCTCCCGCCTATCCCAGCGATTACGGACCGGGATACCGGACTACCGCCGAACTGTATCCAAAATACTACGGCAGCTTCCACTATCGCCATCTGGACAACATCGGCATCCCCACCGGAGACATCGGCTTGCGCGGCAATGGACTTTACATGTCGCCTTGGTAAGGTCACGGCGTTCGCATGACAGCCCTACTCGGTGATCATGTCGTCCACCGTGTGGCCCGAAGGGATCATCGGCAACACTTGCTCTTGATAGGGCACC
>JBGTHH010000902.1:0-2409 GCA_041746275.1 Pirellulaceae bacterium
GCCTCGTAGTCATGCCAGTTATGCTCGGAGAAAGCGTAGCGACGCACTTGGACTGTCGGATCGCTAAAGAGAGGCTGAAGGCTCACGCCTTGCATGGACGCCGGGACGTCGACGCCTGCCACTTGCAGGATTGTGGGAGCAAGATCGATCGCGCTGACCAGACCATTCGTGGGCACACCGGGATGGGTCATGCCGCGTGGCCAATGTGCGACCAATGCCGTTTTCATGCCGGAATCATGCAGTCGTGTCTTAGCCCGTGGAAAAGGTCGGCCATTGTCGGCCAGCACTAACAACAAAGTGTTGTCGAGCAGTTGTTCCTCGTCGAGCGTCCGTACCACTTCGCCAATGTAATAGTCGAATCGCGTGACTTCGTTGTAGTACGAGGCAAGATCCCGCCGTGTGTCGAGGTCGTCCGACAGGAAAGGCGGGACCACAACATCCTCGGGGCGATGTTGCGGCCCATACTTCTCCGCGATCCAGTCGGCGTCGGCATCCCAGCCGCGATGAGCATCGTAGGCCGCGAACCAAAAACAGAACGGGCGATCCCGCGGTCGATCCCGTAGCGTCTTCACCCAAGTCGCGTGCCCACCTTGATTCCCCGGTGCATTGCCTCCATCCATGAAATCGAACGGAGGTGTTTTGGCAGCCTGTGTGGTCGGGGCCGCCTTCATGTGGTTCTTTCCGACCAAAGCCGTGTAGTAGCCGGCTTCGCGCAGCAAGCTGGGAAACCAAGCGTGATTCGCGGTGACGGCCAGATGCAACTCGGCCGCCTTGCCATTGTTGTGGGGATAGCGGCCCGTAATGATGCTCGCACGACTGGGGCTACAACTGCTGGCCGTCAAATACGCTTCGGTGAAACGCCGGCCTTGTGTTGCCAAGCGATCGATGTTCGGTGTGCGAGCCGCCGCGTTTCCATAGCAGCCATAATCGTTCCAGCTAATGTCATCACCCAGGAACAGAATGACATTGGGCGGCGCGGCCTGCACGGACACGGACAAAGAAGCCACGCACATCAAACTGACAATCAGCGTCGGTCGTGGCAGGAGACTCCGTACGAGTGAAATCGGGTTCCAATGCTGATTCATCTCTCATCACCCTTTGACTCGGTAGCCGATCTTCTTCAACGTCGCCCGGATTCGATCGACGTGGTGGCCTTGAATCTCCAACGTCTCATCCTTGACCGTTCCTCCCGCGCCACACGTCGTCTTCAACTGGGAGAGCAACTCCGGCAGGTCATTGCCGTCCGCGGGCAGGCCCTTCACGATTGTGACCAGTTTACCACGCTTCCGCTTTTCGATCGCCAGTGTGGCGGTTTGCTGTTCCGGCGGAATTCGCGGTGGCCGCTCGGGAGGACACTCGCAGTTCTCAACCAGCTCGCCACATCGTTCGCACTGCGGCGGAATATCGAAGGGGGTGCCGGCGAACAAACGCATGATGAAGGGCGCGAGGCTCAGACCGATCCGACCAGACTATCGTGTGGCGGAACTGGTCATACGCTGCGTCAGGTAGTTCAAAATGGCGCGGACGGAAATAATGCCCTGCAGCTCGTTATTGGCGGAGACAATCGGAAGGTGGCGGTAGCCACCCAAGTCCATGCGTTGGACGGCAAAAGCGATCTTGGCATTGTCTTCGAGCGTTTCGGGGTTGGCGGTCATGAACTCGGAGATCGGGCGTTCGCTCAGTTCCGCCGCCTCGGTGTTCAGCTTCATCAGGGCATCGCGTTCGCTAAAGATGCCGATGGGAGTGGTTCCGTCGACAATCATGACGCAGCCAATGCGGTTTTCCGCCATGCGACGTAGCACTTCACCGACCGAGGTATCCGCCGTGACGGTGCAGGGCTGTTTGGGACCGAGGATGCTCACGCGATCCTTGATCAAGCTGCGTTCCACGGGATTCAACGCCTGAGCATGAACATGGCTGAGCGGCTGTCCGCATTGCTCGCAGTCGTCGATCCCAGGAATGTTCTCGGCACCACAGAAGGGGCAGTCGGTCATGATACGGTCCACGTTTCGCCAGAGTTAAACAATGCGTTCAAGTCGCCTTCGCCACGTTTCGCCTTGGCCATGGCAATCTGCTTGTTCACTTCCTCGTCGTAGCGCGGCTTGTCGATCGCTCGAAATACCCCAATCGGCTCGGGGAAACCATCCTCGTGCCGCATACGGCTCAGCAAATAGGCCAGACTCGGTTCCACCGCTTTCTCGTCATGGAACAGCAAGTCATCCTCACTGACACCCTTGCCAATTTCCACAATTTCCGGCTCGAGTCCGTGCAAGCGAATGCCCTTATCACGATCCTTGCCGAAGATCAGCGGCTTGCCGTGCTCCAACTCGATCGTATTTTCCGCTTTCGTCTGGCGATCGTTGGTGTAATCCCACGCACCGTCGTTGAAGATATTGCAGTTCTGATAGA
>JBGTHH010000903.1:0-2866 GCA_041746275.1 Pirellulaceae bacterium
GCCTAATGTGCCGTTGGCGAAGTCGAGAAAGTTCCGGAAGCCCCCGGGATGAATGCGCGTGTTGAAGGGACGCAGGGGAGCGGGACCACAGTACATGTCCCAGTCCAAGCCTTCCGGAGCCTCTGTGTTCGGGTTCGGCAACTCGGCTCCGCCGCGACTGTGGACAAAGGCCCGCACCATGCCGATATTTCCCGCGCCGCCATCCTTGAGAAACTTCATCCCGGAAACGAAGTGCGGGCCGATGCGTCGGTGGAGTCCCACCTGGACCACGCGTCCCGCGGCCTGCGCGGCGTTCAGCATGGCACGACTTTCCAGGATCGTGTGACCGGTCGGTTTCTCGACAAAGATGTGGGCTCCACGATCAATTGCCGTGATCGTGTTCAACGCGTGCCAGTGATCGGGAGTCGCCACAATCGCGATGTCGATCTTTTCCTTGTCGAGCAACTCGCGAAAGTCGCCATAGGTGCGGGGCGAATCACTCGTCAGGTCCGTGACTTGCTCGGCGGCCAGCTCGAGCGTGTTTTGATCCACATCGCATAAGGCCACTGCCTTGCATTGACCGCTCGCCAACGCCGACTTGAGGATGTTCATGCCCCACCAACCCGAGCCGATCAGTGCGGTCCGATATTGAGGAGCTTTCGCTTGAGCGTGCAGGAACGGTACACCGCTGATCGCGAGTCCCGTGCCGACACTCGCGCGAATAAACTGCCGTCGATGGAGAGTCATGGTCGTTTCCTGTCGCGAGCTCACGGTAAATCGATCACAGCGTCCACACTAACGTCGCAAGTTCACACACACAAGTTCGCCGGTGGCATTGCGACAGTATACGCGACCGTGAGCCAACGTCGGAACCGTCCAGCACTTGCCAGCGATCACCGGAGCCCTTGCCAAAACTTGCAACGAATCGGGCGAGGCCGTAGCGATCACCAACTCCCCTCGTTCGCTCAGAATTAGTAGCCTCGATCCAGCCGCCAGCAACGTGCCGGAACCAAAACCATCCTCAGACCACTGGATCGTGCCCGTGGCTAACTCGACACACTTGAGCGACAGCGCGGCAGTCGTATCACCATCGATGCCATACAAGTAGCCGTCGAGCAACACACTCGAGCTCATTTGATTCTGAAACGCCTTGCTACTCCACACGACCTCGGGAGCGCTGTCCGTCAACTTGAGCAACGTGGACCCGCGGTTGTATCCAGATGACAGGAAGACTTGGCCGTTCACGACGATTGGATCAGCGGCGTTGCAGCCGAATTGCGTCAGCCAGCGGTGCCGCCACGCTTCCTTCCCGGTCGCGAGATCGACCGCATGAAAGAACTTTCCCGACGCGATCAACGCGAACCACTGCCCATCGCGCTGAAACGGAAGCGGAGTCGCATAGCCCGCTTCCTTGTCAGCGGACGTCCAGATCAACGCTCCGGTTCGTTTGTCCACAGCGGTCCCCGTTTCTCCCACACCCAGAATCAGCCGGTCGTCATGGACCAGTGGCGACGCCGAGCAGCCCCAACCGGGAACGCGTACGCCAGCCAGTTCAGCTACATTGCGCGACCAGCGTACTTGCCCGGTTGCAACATCGAAACAGTACGCGTCTCCGAGGCGACTCAGCGTATAGACAACGTCAACATCGACGGTCGGAGTCGACGTGGGACCACCTTCGAAGAACTTGTCGTCCAACGGAGCCGGATACGTATGAGTCCAGATCACCGCTCCGGACTTCGCATCGAAACAGAAGACCGTATCGACGTTGTCGCGATTCCCCATCGTGAAGGCGCGTCCGGCGGAGACAGCGACCGACGAGAAGCCCGTCCCCACGTCGGCCTTCCACGTGATGATCGGGCCGCTGTCGGGCCAGCTTTCGAGAAGTTCTGTCTCGCGCGAAATGCCGTTAAGCTCCGGACCGCGCCAGCGATACCAATCGGCGGCGAGTAGGATCGCGGGCTCGGAGAAACCAAGAAGTAACAACAGAACAAGTCGACGCTGGAAACAATTCATGGGTCATCTGGCGGAAACAGTGATCAGCACGTTTCGCATGAGGTTACCATGCCAGAGGCGATCCGTCTAAATGGCGATGCTAGTGAAGTCCCAACATTGCGTTCATAGCCCAAAGAGGGTGAATGGAATATCACCAGGTTTCCCAGGATTCGCATTTTAACAGCCAAGTCGATCTGCGAGGCCCGAACATGCGTTTCGACCCTCCGGAGGATTCGCTATACTCCGCCACCCAGTATCCGACATCGTGTGGCTAGGAAGGCTCCGTCGTGTTGTTGTCTCACAAGCTCGCCTACGTTACCGAGCCTACGCGACAGGCACGCGCCGTCAGTCGATTGCCGATGGAATTGCTCGTGCTGTTGTGCCTGATCGGCTGCGGTACGACCAAGTCGCGATTGGCTACGGAACAGCTATTGGTTTCGGATGCCGTGGATCAGGCGATCAGCACGATCGATTTTGGAGCGATGGCGGGCGAAAAGGTCTACTTCGACGCGCAGTATGTGCTCAACGTGAAAGGGGTGGGCTTCGTGAACTCGGAGTACATCATTAGTTCGCTACGTCAGCAGATTCTGGCCGCGGACTGCCGGCTGCAAGAGAATCGCAACGACGCGGACTATATCATCGAGGCTCGTGTCGGGACATTGGGCGCGAATGGGCATGAAGTC
The DNA here is from genome assembly GCA_041746275.1 of Pirellulaceae bacterium. GTDB lineage: Bacteria > Planctomycetota > Planctomycetia > Pirellulales > Pirellulaceae. Next base: position 2,655 of record JBGTHH010000903.1, read on the forward strand.
GTATACGGCGTGCCCGCCAACAACGCGCTCTCCGCAGCTTCTTCACTGGTCCCCAACACCCCTTCGTTGCCGTCGATCCCCGAACTGGCTTTGGCGAAGAAGGACGTGCAGCTCGGTGCCGCCAAGATCGCCGTATTCGCCTACGAACGTGAGAACCGTCGGCCGGTGTGGCAATCCGGGATCGCACAAGCGAAAAGCACGGCCCAAGACGT
>JBGTHH010000904.1:0-6306 GCA_041746275.1 Pirellulaceae bacterium
GCAGCCGTTTCGAAACGATATCGGATGGCGTGGGTGATCCGGCCACGCGACCGAAAGATACGACTAGCCAATTGAATACTGATTTCACCGATCAGCATGTGGAGTTTCACAACGCCACTCGCAGGGACTAAAACTCTTTAGATTAAGTCTGCATGAAAGATGCTTAAGAAGTTACGTCGCCTTACGCCCTACCTTACGAGACAATGGCGGCCGATCCTGTGCATCGTCATCCTGACGTTGGTTACGTCGATGACGGCGGTCCTGCAGCCTTGGCCGATGAAGCTGCTGGTGGACTACGCGCTCGTGGTGGATCCCGTTCAGCCCCGATCCTTGTGGGGCTTCGAGGCGACGCCGCTCGTACTCGTGGTGCTGGCTGCCGTCGCCAGCTTGGCCCTGTTTGTACTCGATAGTGCGCTGATTGTCGCGCTCTCGTTGTCGTGGGCCGTGGGTGGGCAGCGGATGGTTTACGATTTGGCGGGTGATCTGTTCGCTCGGCTTCAGCGTCTGTCCTTGTTGTTCCATTCGCGGCGGAGCGTTGGCGATTCACTTAGTCGCTTGACTGACGATACCTGGTGCATCTACGCCGTCACCGACGGGCTACTGACTCCGTTTCAGCAGATGATTTCGCTGGTGATGCTCGGAGCCGTGGGGTTTTCGCTGGATCCGGTCCTCACCGTGCTGTGTTTCGCCGTCGCGCCACTGCTGGCCCTCGCCTCACGCTATTTCGGGGATCGTTTGAAGACTCGTTCGAAGCAGGGCCGCGAGGCGAAGTCGCGTTTGGTCAGCTTTGTGCATCAGATACTTGGGGCAGTTCCCCTCGTGCAGGCTTTCGGCAGCGAACGGCGCAACGTCGATCAGTTTCACCGGCTGGCAAACGATGCGGTCGTGGTCTCGCAGCGCGGCAATTTGCTCGGTAGCTCCTACGGCCTTGTGACGGGATTGATCAGCACGGTCGGCATGGCCGTCGTTCTGTACGTCGGCGGAGGCCGCGTGCTTTCAGGAGCGATTCCGCTCGGGACGCTGCTTGTGTTCATCGCTTATATGCATCAAATGCAAAACGCATCCGGCGGATTGTTCAAGACATTTGCCAACTTAAAGGCGGCCGAGGCCAGCCTCGATCGGATTCTGGAGGTGATGGAGTCCGACGAGTTGGTGCAGGACGCTCCGGGCGCTCGGCCGTTGCCAGAACTACCACTTGGACAGCGAGGGCGCGTGCGTTTCGAGGGCGTGACATTCGGCTATGAACCCGATCAACCGGTGCTCGAAGGCATTTCGTTCGAAGCAAGCCCTGGCGAAACGATCGCATTGGTTGGCCCGACCGGTGCCGGCAAGAGCACCTTAGTCTCTCTAATCCTACGTTTTTTTGACCCCTGGGAAGGCCGAGTGACGTTCGACGGCGCAGACATCCGAGACGTGCAACTCGACAGTCTGCGTCAGCAAGTTTCTCTCGTTTTGCAAGAGCCCTTTCTGCTGCCGCTGAGCATCGCCGACAACATTGCCTATGGCCGACCTCACGCCACGCGTGACGAGGTCGTCGCCGCCGCCGTTGCCGCGCGTGCGGATGATTTTATCCGCCGTTTGCCAGAGGGCTATGACACCGTGTTGGGCGAACGCGGCGCGACGCTCTCGGGTGGCGAACGCCAGCGATTGTCGATCGCCCGCGCGATTCTAAAAGACGCCCCGATACTTATTCTGGACGAGCCGACTTCGGCGTTGGACGTGCAGACCGAATCCTTGCTGCTCGAGGCGCTGGAGCGGTTGATGGCAGGTCGCACGACGTTCATCATTGCCCATCGACTTTCTACCATCCGACACGCCGATCGCATTGCGGTACTGGAGCGCGGAAGTCTGGTGGAGTTGGGCTCGCACAGGGCACTTATCGAGCACGACGGACTCTACCGGCGGCTCTACGCCCATCAATTTGCGGACACTCCCGCCCGGGTGGTCGCATGAAGCCGAATGGTGCAAGGAACTGGTGGTGTCTTAGACTGGCTCGCTATGCGTTGCCTCAGGCTCGCGGTCTGGCGGCGATCCTCGCGCTGACCTTGGTCGGCGTGGGACTCGGCTTGCTGGCCCCGTGGCCGCTCAAGCTAATCGTCGACAACGTCCTGCGCGAACAACCGCTTCCTCCGCAACTCGCGTGGGTCACGACCCTCCCCGGTGCCGACTCACCCGCCGATCTTCTCGGTTGGCTGGCCGCCGCTACGGTGGGCGTGTTTCTCCTGCGCCGGATGATCAGCATTCTTCAGGGTTACATCCAAACTGGAACTGGAAGCCGAATGGCTTATCGCTTGGCGGCGGACGTGTTCGACAAGCTGCAGCGCAAGAACCTCTCGTTCCATTCTCGCCGCCAAACCGGAGATTTGGTGCGACGTGTCACGGCAGACACAAGCTGCGTGGACGAACTGGTCAGTAAGGTGTTGTTACCGCTGATCACCTCGGTCGTCACGATGCTGGCGATGTTCTACGTAATGTGGCAACTAAGTCGCCCATTGGCTATCTTCGCGATCATTCTGATTGTTCCCCTGGGGTTCATCATCCGGATGTTTGCTCGGCCCATGTCGGATCGAAAATACCAAGAGTGGCAGTTGCAGGGCGAGATCGCCGCGCTGATCGAGCAAACCTTGACCTCCATACCGATGGTTCAAGCGTTCGGCCGCGAACACCACGAGGACCGCCGCTTCCGCCGCGTCGCCCAACGTACCCTACAAGCCAATCTGCGTAGCGAGTTTTCGCAGCACCAATTCCGGGTCAGCGGCGGGGCGATCTCCGCCGGAGCAACTGCCGTGGTCATGATCGTGGGCGGGCTGGCGGCGGTTCATGGCCGCCTCTCGATCGGCGAGCTTTTGGTTTTCATTGCCTACTTTGCCGCCTTATACTCGCCGGTCGAAACACTGGCCTACTTATCTGAAGGATTCGCCTCGGCTTCCGCCGGAGCCCGCCGCATCTTTGAAATTGTTGATGAGGACGAGGAAAGCATCAGCGACCTTCCCGGTGCCAAACCTTTCTTGCAGACGGTGAATGAGCGGGACATCACCGTTCGTATCGAGCACGTCACGTTTGGTTACGAGCCGAATCGGCCGGTCTTGCACGATGTCTCGCTGACGGCTTGCCCGGGTGAGGTTGTGGCCTTGGTGGGAGCGACGGGCGCGGGGAAGAGTACCCTCATGTCGTTGATCCCGCGTTTCTTCGATCCTTGGCAGGGGGCGATCTATTTCAACGATCAGAACATCCGCAGTCTGCAACTCGGCAGCTTGCGACGGCAGGTCGCCATCGTGCCACAAGAGCCCTTCCTATTGCCACTGAGTCTGGCAGATAACATCGCCTATGGCCGCCCCGATGCTAGCCGACAGGAAGTGATTGCCGCCGCCGAGGCAGCCTGCGCCGACGAATTCATCCGCCGCCTCCCCAACGGCTACAACACGATTATTGGTGAACGCGGCATCACCCTATCCGGCGGTGAAAAGCAGCGGCTATCCATTGCTCGCGCCCTGCTGAAGGACGCGCCTATCCTCATCATGGACGAACCCACCGCCGCAATGGATACCGTAACCGAGTCGAATCTGGTCGAAGCACTACAACGGCTCATGCAGGGACGTACAACTTTCATCATCGCCCATCGACTCTCGTCTATTCGGAATGCGAATCAGATCTTAGTCCTGGAGAACGGTCGTTGTGTCGAGGCTGGAACACATGAGGAGTTGATACGTCAGGATGGAGTTTTTGCTGGCTTTCAGCGATCAAGCATTCATCAACCGGCACGCCAGGACACACTGCTGGCCAAGCACCTTCACTAGATTCGTCCCATGCGAATTGCCCTCGTATCCCAAGAGTACCCGCCGGAAACCGCCCACGGCGGCATCGGTACGCAGAATCATGCGAAAGCTCATGGTCTGGCAACTCGTGGGCACCAGATGCACGTCATTTCACATAGCACGGACGAGCAGCGGCAGGAGTATTCGGATGGCCCTGTACACGTTACGCGCATTCCCGGGTTTGACAAGCATCTGCCGCTCGCGACCGAGGAAGCTCGTTGGATCACGTACAGCACACAAGTGGCTGCTGCGGTGGCCACACTGCACGCACTCCATCCGCTGGACTTGGTTGAATTCGCCGACTGGGGTAGTGAAGGCTACGTCCACCTACTGAACCAAACCCAATGGAACAAAATACCGACCGTTGTGCATTTGCACGGCCCGATCGTAATGTTCGCCGAGGCCATCGGCTGGCCCGATCCGATGTCCGAATTTTATCGGACGGCGCGGATGATGGAGGAAACTTGTCTGAGACGCGCCGACGCAGTGTATTCGTCGAGTCGTTGTTCCGCCGAATGGTGCCAGCGCCATTACGGCCTGGATAGCACTCGCATCCCGATCATCCACACGGGCATCGACACGAACACGTTTCACCCACTGCCTGTCCCGAAAGCCGAGAATCCAACGGTGATTTTCGTCGGCAAGGTCGAGCGAAACAAGGGCGTCGAACTGCTGGTGGAGGCCGCTTGCGAATTGAGACGTGAAATCCCGAATCTCCGATTGCGGCTGATCGGACGTGGTAATGCAGAGCTTATCGAGTCACTAAAAGAAATGGCCTGCGCGGCGGATGCCCCGCACCTGATCGAGTTTGTTGGCTTCGTCCCGCATCATCAATTGCCCGAACACCTTTCGCGAGCCCACGTCTTCGCCGCCCCCAGTCAATATGAAGGCGGTCCCGGCTTCGTCTATCTGGAAGCCATGGCCTGCGGCCTGCCGGTTATCGCCTGCTCGGGTAGTGGAGCATCCGAGGTGATCACACACGCCGATACCGGGCTACTCGTTCCTCCGAACGAATGCGAATCGCTCCTACAGGCCATGAAGACACTGCTCGTTGATTCGTTACTACGACAGCAATTTAGCACGCGGGCGGCGAATTATGTTTACCGCGAGGTTGATCGCGAGAGCTGCCTTTGCCGGCTGGAGACTTTCTATGCGTCCGTGCTAGCACCTCGCCGAGATATGGAGGTCGTGACGTGATGCCGGTGATTCCAGCCACAGTCCGCGCTGACTTACTATCGGGATTTGACGATCCGGCGATTTCGCCGTGCCAATGGAGTGAATTGCTGCGACAGGGTGACACCGATGTCGTTTTCATGACTCAGCCCTGGCAGCGCGCTTGGTGGAATACTTACGGACGAGGAAAGCTACTTCTCATTGCCGCTCGATGCGGTGGACAACTCGTGGCACTCGCTCCCCTGTTCGCGGACGGAGGGATGATCTTCTTCATTGGTTCCGGTGGCTCGGATTACCTCGACTTCATCGGTGATATCTCCACACCGGAAGTCTTAGACGGAATACTCAATACGGCGCGTGAGCAGGTCGCTGATTTTGTCGGCTTCCGCTTTTATCTAGTCCCTGACACATCGAGGACCGGAGCCTTCCTTGCACAGGCCGGGTGCAGGCTTGGTTTTGAAGTTTTCGATGAAGGTCACCTTACGGCACCTGTGCTCGAAATGAGGAAAGCGAACGCGTACGCGGAGGCTATCAACAAGCAGAGTCTGCGGCGCCGCGAACGGTACTTCGAACGCACAGGCGGATTCATCGAGCACAAGGGACAAACCAGTGCAGACATTCTCCCTCATCTCGATGGATTCTTCGAGCAACACATTGGTCGTTGGGATAAGACTCCATTCCCGAGTCTGTTCTTGAATGATTCGAATAAGGCATTTTATCGAGAGCTAACTCGCCTGGCGTCAAACACCGGCTGGTTGCGTTTTACTAGGCTCGACTGGCAGAATCGGCCGATCGCTTTTCACTTTGGCTTTTGCTACAACGGTGACTACCTCTGGTACAAACCGACATTTGCCGTCAACCTCGCGACCCGTTCTCCCGGTGAACTGCTTCTACGCCGCTTGCTCATCGCCGCTGCCCAGGAAGAGGCACTGGTGTTTGACTTCGGCATTGGCGATGAGGCCTTCAAACGCCGTTTTACGACGCATCTTAAGACCGTCCGGACCTGGGGACTTTATCCTCGCGCGGCTAAGTCATAATCACGGGAGCAAGCAATGCGAGTCCTCGTAATCAGTCCACACCCCGATGATGAATCCATTGGTTGCGGTGGTACCCTGCATCAGCATTCGCTCCAGGGAGATCACGTCACGGTTCTGTTCCTAACCTCAGGAGAAAAGGGCGGTCACGGACGCAACGAACAGGAAACTGCAATGATGCGAGAGGACGAAGCCGCCCGTGCGGCCGCCATTTTGAGAATACATTCATTGAAGTTTTGTCGACTGCCGGACGGCAATTTAGCAAAGTCAGAAGATGACTTGAT
>JBGTHH010000905.1:0-6405 GCA_041746275.1 Pirellulaceae bacterium
CGTACACGCCGTACGATTACGCGGAAACCGTCTATCAGAAACTGTGAATTTCCACCGCTGGTCGGTTTCGCATGCCAGACGGTCGCGAGGTCGCCTTCACCGACGGGGGCCGACCCATTCGTGAGTTATTCTGAGGCCTCCTGGATCACTCGCACGTGATGATCCAGCCGTTGGCGCGCAAGTTTCCCACGAGCCACGCGGCGCGCAGTTCGCGATGACGCTGCGGATCGAGCGGGACGATGCGCGTGATGCGAAAGCCCGCTTGCCGCAAGTCGTGCTTCAACTCCGCCAAGCGAAAGACATGCAGGAACATGTTCGGCACCCCGCGATACGGATAGAACTTGTCGCCCGCTTCGATATCGCGCCGGAAGATCGCGCGGCACAGGTTGCCGATGACCCACCACGGTCCACCGGGATCGTACAAGTTGTACCAGTAGTTGTGGACATGCAGGATGAAGGGTCCCCCGCGCCTCACGATGCGACGAACATGGCTTAGGGCCGCCGCGCGGTTGACGCGCCCGCGAATCATTCCCAAGGTACTGAATAACGAGACGGCTCCGGCGACCGATTGATCGGCGATCCCGTCCAGTTCCACCCAATTGGCGAGAACGCACTGAATCGGCAAGTCCTCCCGCAAGACTTTGCCGAGAACGACCTCCAGCATAGGTCGTGACAAGTCGATGGCCAGTCCGTGGTAGCCCTGACGCGCGAGTGCGACCAAGGCCCGCCCCGTGCCACAGCCCAGGTCCGCGATGACCTCACCCGCCGGAATGCCTCGCCGTTGCATTTCGTCGACCACCAACTGCTCGTCAAACTGAAACAGGCTGTTGTGAGCGAAGTAGGCGTCGTAGTCGTCGGCGATGGGGTCGGAGTGGGTGTATTCCCACAGTCCGCGCGTGATTCCGGGGGGCAAACGCCACTGAGGTCGGTGAGGGGAAGTCATATTCTGCACAGCTCGTTGTGATCGGGAGCAAGCCGGGCCAAGTTGCGTGAAATCGCCCGTTCAATTCGCGTTTCCGGACTTGCTAGCTCGCGGGTGCCCCGGTTTTGCTGTCGAGTTTTGGGCGGTTGATGGGCCATCGGGAGAGGATTACAATTTGGACTTCAAATTCCAGTAAAAAAGCTGCATCCGTCTAGTGGACGAAGGAGAAACGTAGTGGCAATTCGCGTCGCAATCAATGGCTTCGGTCGTATTGGTCGGCTTACCTTTCGCAATCTGTTCGCTCGCTCTAGCGAGTTTGAAGTCGTCGCGGTCAATGACCTGACCGACAATCGTACTCTGGCGACGTTGCTCAAGTACGACAGTATCCATCGCCGTTTTGATGGGGACGTTTCGTATAACGACGAGAACCTGATCGTCAACGGCAAGAACATCCGTGCGCTCGCCCTCCGCAACCCAGCCGAATTGCCCTGGGGGGACATGGGCGTGGATGTGGTGATCGAAAGCACGGGCATCTTCACGGCCCGTGCGACCGACGCCAAGCCCGGTTATGACTCGCACTTGAAAGCCGGTGCTCGAAAAGTGGTGTTGAGCGCGCCGGCCAAAGACGGTGCCGATCTGACCTGCGTGCTGGGGGTTAACGATGACAAGCTCACGGCCGACATGAAGTGCATCTCGAACGCCAGTTGCACGACCAACTGCTTGGCCCCGGTGGCCAAAGTGTTGCATGAAACGTTCGGGATCGAGTCGGGTTTGATGACGACCGTCCACGCCTACACTAACGATCAGAACGTTCAGGACCAACCGCACAGCGATCTGTATCGCTGCCGCGCCGCCGCTCAGAATATCATTCCCACGTCGACCGGTGCCGCGAAGGCAGTCGGCTTGGTCATTCCCGAGTTGGATGGCAAACTCACCGGCATCGCCATGCGAGTTCCTGTGGGGACGGGCAGCGTTGTCGATTTGGTGTTGAATCTGAGCAAGGAAGCGACTGCGGAATCGATCAATGCCGCCGTGAAGTCCGCCGCCGAGGGTCCCATGAAGGGCATCCTCTGTTACACATTGGACGCTATCGTGTCGTCGGATGTTATCGGCGATCCGCACAGCTCGATCTTCGTCGGCGACTGGACTCAAGTCCTCGGCAAAAAGGGCAAGTTCGTCAAGGTCGTGAGCTGGTACGATAACGAATGGGGCTATAGCTGCCGCACCGCGGACTTGGTCGCGAAGATCGGTGCCATGTAGTCAAACATCCCGCGCCATGCTCGGCGATGGAAATCACAAGACAACGCCTCGCCCGTGACCTTGGTTGCTGGCGAGGTGTTCTTTTTTGCCTACGAGGATCTGCGGATGAACGATACCGACTTTGCTGAGATACAAGTCCCGACACCGACCTACGACGATGTGTCCGCTCAATACGCGGACTTGTCCGCCGCTTGGCAAGCGGCCGCATCGACCGACGACTGCCTGCACGTCATTCAGCAATGGGATACGCTCTGTCGGCGGCTGTCGACTTGGTCGAATCTGGTCGATCTGCGCTTCCAGCAAGATACGAGCAACGCCGACTACAAACGGGCTCGCGAGGTTTGCGATGAACTGAAGCCGAAGCTCACCGATCTCGCGGTCAACCTGAAACGCCAGTTGCTATCCAGCTCGCATCGACCCGGACTCGAAGCGGCGTTGGGGAACCAGGCCTTTGCCTTATGGGAAGCCGATGTACTGGCCTTTGATACGTTGATCGAAGACGATTTGGTGAGCGAGGCGAAACTGGAAGCCAAGTTCACGGATTTGCTGGCTTCGGCTGAGCTGACATATCAGGGCGAGGTTTACAATTTCGCCGGGCTGGCGAAGTTTCATGTGGATCGCGATCGTCAGGTGCGTTACGAGTCGAATCGAGTGAAGTGGCAGTGGTTCGCCGACCAGACCGAGTCGCTCGACCGCATTTATGACGAGCAAGTTCAACTGCGCACTCGGATGGCGACGAAGCTGGGTTACGATAATTTCATCGGGCTCGGTTACAAGCGGATGAAACGCGTGGACTACGATCAGGCCGATGTCGAGCGATTCCGCGCGGCGGTGCGCGAGGATGTGGTGCCGCTGGCATCCGAGTTGCGCCGAAATCAGGCCGCGGCGTTGGGCATCGACCGAGTGATGTTCTGGGATGAAGGCGTCTTCGACCCCCAGGGGAATCCACGGCCCCAGGGCGATCACGATTGGTTAATCGTCCAGGCGACAAAGATGTTTGACGAGATGGGACACGGGTTGGGCGAGTTCTTTCGCCTGATGGACGCGTGCCACCTGATGGATCTGAAGAACCGCCCGCATAAGGCCGGAGGCGGCTTTTGCACTGACTTCCCCAGCTACGGCCTGCCCTACATTTTTGCCAACTTCAACGGCACGAAGGGAGATGTCGAAGTCTTCACACACGAGATCGGTCATGCCTTTCAGAGCTATTCGAGCCGCCATCAACCGCTGCTCGATTACTTGTTCCCTACGTACGAATCCTGCGAGATTCATTCGATGGGTTTGGAGTTCCTCACGTGGCCGCAGATGGATAAGTTCTTTGGAGCCGACGCCGAGCGGTTTCGGCGGATCCATCTGATCCAGTCCCTGTTGTTCTTGCCCTATGGCGTCGCGGTGGATCACTTTCAACACTTGGTCTATGCGAACCCGGCGGCGACGCCGACACAGCGGCACGAGATGTGGCGCGAGATGGAGGCCTTGTATTTGCCAGATCGCGATTGCGGCGATTTGCCACACGTCTCACGAGGAGGGCAATGGCAGTTTCAACGCCACATCTATCTCAGCCCGTTCTACTACATCGACTACACGCTCGCGCTGACGTGCGCACTTCAGTTCTGGACGCGAAGCCGCCAGGATATGTCGGCGGCGATGCAAGCCTACGCCGAGCTTTGCCAGCGCGGCGGCGCGGCACCCTTTCGACAACTCGCCGCCTCGGCGGGTTTGGTCAGTCCCTTCCAAGCCGGCTGCTTGCGCGATGTCGTGAACCAGGCTCGCGCCTTTTTGAAAGTCGACTAACGATCGGTCAACGTGAATTAGGCGATGAAGTCGCCTTGCCTGGAGCTTCGGTGGTCGCTGGTCGCGATCGCTTACGGCGTGTCCACCAAGCGGTGATTCCTAGTGCGCCGCAGACGGCCAGACAAAGTCCAGCGAACAAGTCGCCCCAGATCGCATAGTGGCTGCGTCGCGCGTCCGTTGTTACTTGCGTTACGATAAAGCCCTCTTGCCGACGCGGAAGCAACTCGCGAACCACGCCATCACCGTCAATCGCGGCGGTCAAACCCGTGTTCGCTGCGACCACGTAAGGCCGACGCAACTCCACGGCGCGGAATATCGCACAAGCCAGATGCAGGTCGAGAATGCTCGAGCCCCAGAACCAGCCATCATTCGTCAGATTGACCAGAATCTCTGGTGGCTGACCTTGTTGGGCCAAGGCTTGAACTTGACGGCGGATGAGGTGTGGGACGGTGCTCTCGAAGCAGATGCTGGGCGTGATGGAAACGCCGTGGATGTCGAACGCCTTGGGTTGACTTCCAGGCGTCAAGCCGCGGCCAATCGGCGCTACGCTATACAGCCAAGGAAACCGCTCGCCAAACGGCACGTACTCGCCCAGCATCACGCGATGCATCTTGTCGTAGCGCCCCACGATGTCTCCCGTCGGATCGATGAGCAGCGCGGAGTTGTACGTGCGCTGATGTAAACCCGACCAATGCACCGCGTCGGTTCCCACTAGCAAATACGTCCCCGGATGTTGAACACCTGAGGCATGTTCACCGGACAAAGGTGCGCTTCGATTGAAGGCCTCAGCCGCGAGTCGAGCCTTCTCGTGAAACTCGCCAATGCGCCGCTGAAACAAATCTTCGAACTCGGCGGAAGACAAACCGCTATCGGGCGGCGGCAAGATCTGCCCCTCGGCTACCAACTCGGGAAGGTTGGCGCTAAAGACCGATTCAGGCCAGACGATCAAGTCGAGATCATGATGTTGCTCGCAAACATCCAGCGTGAGACGCCAGTACTGATTGAATGTCTCGACGGCTCGTCGCTGAGCGGCCGCCACGTCATCATTGAGAATCGTATCTTCTGTCCCTTGGATCAAGGCGATTTTGAGACTTCGCGATTGGTCCGTCGCGCCGTTCGTGCGGGTCATTCCGTAAAGCGTGACCAAGGCTAACACCGTACCGCCTAAGATAACCGGCCAGACGCTCCAGTTGCGCTCACCGTAGGGAAGTGCTCTCGTTAGGCACACGCCCACCAAGACAATCAGAAAACTGACTCCGTAAGCACCACTCAGATCGGCGACTTGAATGAGCGGTGTGAGATGGGCTTGTGTGTGTCCCAATAAGGCCATCGAGAAGCCGGTGATAACGTAGCCCCGCGCGAGTTCCAGACCAGTCCAGACAATGGGCGCGGCCCAGACTAGGGAAAGATTCCAGCGGCGGATTGCCACGCGCGTCAAGGCGACAAACAACACTTGATAAACGGCGAGATACGAGCCGAGCAGCGCGAGTCCCAGATAGTTTGCCACATGGGCGCGGCGTACCCCTTCCAACACCAAGACCCAGCCGACGGCGGAGGCGAACCAGATGGCCACATAAGGGCGACGACCTGGTAGCCGCTCGTGCTGAATCAAGTAGCCCCAGCCTGCCGCGGAAAGCCACGCTAATCCCGACCAGCCGACCGGCGGAAACGCGGCCCACACCAGCAAGCTCGCAATCAATGCCAGAACGAAAGTTTGAGATGACCGAATCTGGGCCTGCTGTTCAGGTGCGGAGATCGGCGGGGGTTTGTGTCGCGTCATAGCGGCACAAGATAGAGGAGCGGTAAGTTAGAAACCAGATCGTCTCGGCTTCGCACCGTGAACTTCCCCGCCCATAGGATGCCCGCCCCTTACGCCGTTCGACTCGTGCTTACTCGGCGGCGTTTCGTAGAATCACTAGCACGTGGGCCGGTTCATCAAAGAAGGCTTTCGCTTGAGCTGCGGCGGCTACATCCGCTGGTTCCACTCCCCCCACATTCAATCCTTCCATGGCTCGCAACGCATCGATGGAATCGACAACCCCATTTTGATCCACATCGAGATTCACCGGTGCGGCGGTGGGTTGCGAGTTCAACATTGCCGAGTCGTGGGGAGTTTCCAAATCACGTTGCGCGACCAGCCTCGGTATCGGCAAAGTCGCCGCTCCCGGAACGCCGATGCTCGTGAACTGCAATCGAACCGCTAAACGAAAGGCATGTCCCCGTTCGGAGGTGATTATGTCAGTGCTCTGAGCCAAGTGGTCACGAGCCGAACCTTGCAACTTCCGCATCACTTCGAGCTGACGAGGCTCGAACACCATGTCATAGTGCATGCGTGAGACAGTTTCACCCGCGATTTCCAGGTTCTTGAGGCTTTGCCCCAACTGGTCGAGCACTCCCATCTTGCCGGCAATGTAGATCATTTCGACCCG
>JBGTHH010000906.1:0-2013 GCA_041746275.1 Pirellulaceae bacterium
CAGCAGCAGAATCGCCAACTGGAACAGCGTCTGAAAGCCATCGAGTCGCGCGCGAAATCGTCCGAGTGATGTGAAACCCGACGTGTCAGCGAGGAATGCGAGACGTCTTACGAACTAACGATGTCAAATCGTCAGCCAGCGATCACGGGCGACAACATCCCAATGGTCCACGACTTGACCTCCGGAAACGACGTAGACCTGTTTGTGCAACGCGGACGTGGGGCAGGTGTGACGCGGTATGGCGAGCGTTTCGTCGCCAGGTTGAAAACGATCGGCCAGCACCGTTTGCACCACGAGATGCTCTTCGTTTTGCAGGACCAGCCCGGCATCCGGGATGTCGGGGAAGCTCACGCGGTGATCGGCGGGAGGATCGGATGCCACCGCTTTGTAGCCCAAATCGAACGTCACTCGATCCGCGGTGGGACGACTGATCACGCGCGTCAGCAGGAGCGCCGCCGCGCGGAAATCGAGATCGGGAAACATCTGTCCGTAACCGACATCGTGAAAGACGCAAGTGCCCGGACTTAATTCAATCACTGGGTCGTCGATCGCAGCGTAGACCGGAAACTGTCCCGTCCCGCCCGAGACAATCCGCGGCACGGGCCAGCCTTGGGCGACCAGCTCATCGCGCAAACCAGACGCTTCTTCCCAGCAAGCCAATACCGCGGCGCGGCGTTCATTAATATCGGATTGGTGGTTCTGGCCATCGTATAAATGCAGGCCACCCGGCACGAGTCCGTCGGCAGCGGCGATCGCCTGATAAAGTTCCACGGCCTGCGGCCCTGCTTCGACACCGGTGCGATGCTGGCCGGTATCGAGATCGAGCAACACTTCGATCGTGGTTCCCGCGCGCGACATGGCCGTGCTCAGCGCCGCGATGGGAGCGGGGTGATCGGCGGTGACGGAGAAGAGGATCTCGGGATACCGCTGACGAAACTTGACGGCCCGCGCGATGTTGGGACCAACCAAGTTATACGCGAGAAAGATGTCGCGCACTCCCGCTTCGGCCAGCATCTCGGCCTCGGCGAACGTGGCCGCCTTGTGTTTATGAATGCCCTGAGCCAATTGCAGCTCGACCACCTGTCGCATCTTGTGCGTTTTGCAATGCGGCCGTAAACGTGCGGGATTGCCCGCGATGGCGACCATCCGCGTGATGTTGTCGATCAGCACTTCGCGAAAGACCACAATCGCGGGACTAATGATTTCGGAAGTGTCGTGAATGGCGTAGCAATCGTTCATGAGCGGCGGTACCGGTTGGTTCAGGGCTTGGTCTGATACGACTTTTCGTGTTGGTGGGCTGGGATCGCGACGACATACGACTTGCCGTCCTTCGCCACTGAAAGCTTGATGTGATGTCCGCTGCACTTATCGGCCGCGTCGTGGTTGGCGATGAACTCGTCGGGAACGTTATTGACGCTTCCATCGGGCCGCAGATTCTTGTGAACCTGATAGATCGCCTGCAAGGAGTTCGTAGCTTGCAAATTGGCAAAGACCTCGGGCAAGCAGCCTTTCGTGTGGCCGTTGTTCATGATCGCCACACGCGGTTGGAGTGATGCCAGGACGACTGGGTTGTTGCTGGTATCGAGCCCATGATGGGTCACTTGATAGACGTCGACTTCACCGACGAGATTCGTCGGGCAAACCAGTCGCATTTCCTGATTCCACGTGAGGTCGCCGCCGTCAAAGAAGCGGAACGGACCGAACTCGATCAGTGTCGCGACGCTGTTGGCGTTGTCCGAGCCATCGCGATCCTTGGGGCGATGCGTGGCACAGACCTCGCTGTTGGGCGCGGCGTTGTCCGCCGGGGTGAGAAAGGTTTGCCGCGCGGCCAGGCACGTGATCGCCAGCGGCTGGCCCTCGGTTACCTGTCGCAACGGCAGTTTGTCGCCCGGTTGAATCACCACGCGCTTCTCTGCCTTGAACTCGAAGTAGGCCTTGCCAGGGTTATCGGGCATGCCCTCAAAAATCCCGTTATCGTAGACCGTGCCGATGGGCAGCAGCGTCGCCAGCGTG
>JBGTHH010000907.1:0-10964 GCA_041746275.1 Pirellulaceae bacterium
CCCTGCTGATTGCCGCGATGATCGACAATCAACAGCTCGTCCTGACCATCCAGAGCGAAAGCGGCGATCATGAGCGTGGAATCGGCGAGTTCCTGGTGCCATTGAATCTGATTGTCGCGGTCAACACGGGCTCCCCAGATCTTGCCGGTCGAGTAATCGCCATAGAGATAGGCGCCGCGCAGGTCGGGGAACTTGCTACCGTAGTAGACGACGCCTCCCGTCAGCGATCGTGCTTCGGAATGAGGATGCTCGAACGTCGGCGGCGTCACGGGTGTCGGGCCAAGCTGTCGATTGGCGTAGAAGATGTGACTTCCCTCGTAGACGCTCCAGCCGTAGTTGTCGCCTCGCTGGACGAGATAGATTTGCTCCCACAGATCTTGTCCATTGTTCCCGACCCAGACGTGACCAGTTTGCGGATCGACGGTCATGCGCCATGGGTTCCGCAGTCCATAAGCCCACGTCTCGGGTCGCGCGCCGGCGATACCCACGAAGGGATTGTCGGCGGGCACCGAGTAGGCTTGGTCCGCAGCGGGATGATCGACATCAATCCGCAGTACCTTGGCCAACAGATGATCGAGTCCCTGCCCCTTCAAATTCGTGTCGGAGTCACTCGTGCCATCGCCCGAAGTAACGTACATCAAGCCGTCCAGGCCGAAGGCGATCGCGGCACCGTCATGACCATTCGATTCCCACTCGATGATGATCCGAGCGGAAGCGGGATCGAGGGTCCACGGTGGTTGTCGGCCCACGACGTAACGTGTGATCCGCGACATCTTGGTCTTGCCATCCTCCGAGACCGGATCGTTGCTGCCGACGTACAGGAATCCGTTTTCCGTGAACTTGGGATGGAAAGCGAGGCTATACGCCACCGACCGATCAAAGTCGAGCAAGGTCTCGAATTCACCACTGGCCGGATCTTCGGTCGTGCGACGCAGTCGATAGTTCTTGTCGTTATCGATGAAGTACAGTCGTGAGCTGTGCGGTTCGCGGACGACCGTCAGCGGATTCGAGAGCTGCAATTTCGGCAATGTGCGGGCCACACGATAAGGCGGTGGTGGCTCGGGTGCCCCCACCACACGCGAGGCCACGGTTCGCCAAGTCGCTTGTAGTTGCGTTAAGGAAGACGGACTCGGCGGTGACGTATCTTCAGCCTCCAGCGGCGTCACGACCAGGAGGAAAACAAGCCCCAAGAGCATGTCTGTCACGCGTGGCATGGATGAGGTTCTCATGTGGAGACGAATTCGAAGTGGCGATGCAGTGGTCATCAAGAATCCGGGCTAAGACAACTCGCGTTTGCTGGGTTCTCCCGGCAGATCCGTGACGTAGCGCGGGATCGCATAGCCGGGGAGCATTGTCCGCAACCGAGCAAGCAACTCTAACCCTTCGGTTGTGGGCACCTCGAAATGTGCGGCACCCGTGACGCGATCAAGTTGATGCAAGTAATACGGCATGACGCGCAAGTTCACCAGACGCCGAGATAACTCGGCCAGCGTCTCAACATCATCGTTCACCCCGCGCAGCAAGACGGATTGATTCAACGTCGGAATGCCCGCGTCGACGAGACGACTCAAAGCCTCGCTCACATCCCCGACCAGTTCACTCGGATGATTGGCATGGACCACCACCACCGGTGTCAGGCGGGAACCGCGCAGCCAAGCCAGTAACTCGGTCGTCACACGTTCGGGGATGACGATGGGTAATCGTGTATGCACGCGCAGTCGCTGCAGATGCGGAATCCTTTCAAGTGCTATCACCAATTGTTCGAGCTGGCTGTCGACCAGCGTCAACGGATCACCGCCGCTCAGAATCACCTCCTCCACCGAAGCGTCACGGGCGATCTGATCCAAGGCGGGCCGCCAAGCCTCGACGGAATGGGGAGTTTCCGCGTAGGGAAAGTGCCTCCGGAAACAATAGCGGCAATGGATGGCACAAGCCCCTGTCGTGACCAACAGGACTCGCCCGGGGTACTTGTGCAACAGTCCGGGCTCCAGATGGGCCGCAGCATCCCCCACCGGATCGGACGTAAAGCCCGTCTGTTCATCTAGTTCCGCCGCGACGGGCAACACCTGGAGCAGCAGCGGGTCGAGGGGGTCTCCGGGGACCATCTTGGCCACATAGCCCAACGGGGCGAAGAGCGGGAAGCCCTGCCCGGCCCGCTCGGCAGCATCTCGGATGCGGTTGGGCAGACGCAGGCGCTGACACAGTTCCGCAGGGTCGCGAATCGCTGTTTTCATGGCTCCTTGCCACCGAGGCAACTCGCTGGGAGTGGCGCGGACAGAACCAGTATCGATCGCTACAATTCCCATGATCAGCCTGTGGACCACGGGGTTTCCGTGGCTGATGAACCCTTAAATTGATCTACCTTGAGGTAGAATAACGCTCCATCCATCGAAATCGAAGTAGGGACAAACGACGTGGCAACCTATCGAACCAGTGATTTTAAGAAGGGTCTCAAAGTTCAGCTCGATGGCGAGCCCTACACCATGGTGGAAATGAACTTCCGCAAACCGGGCAAAGGCAACGCGCTGTACGAGTGCAAACTGCGCAACCTGATCCGCAACACGATCATCTCGCGGACCTATCGCGGTGGCGAATCGTTGGAGTCGGCCGATGTCGAGGAAATCGACGCGCAGTACCTGTATCGCCAGGGCGACACGTTCGTGTTCATGGATAACAAAACGTATGAACAATATGAGTTATCCGCCGAGCAGATCGACGACAACTGGAAGTACCTGAAGGAGGGTCTGCCCTGCTCGATGGTGCTCTACAACAACTTGCCCATCACCATGTCCCCGCCGAATCATGTCGAATTGCTCGTGACCGAGTGCGAGCCGGGTGCGAAAGGCGATACGGCGACCAACGTCACCAAGCCCGCCAAGATGGAAACGGGCGGCGAGTTTCCGGTGCCCATCTTCATTAAAGTGGGGAACGTCATCAAGATCGATACGCGCACCGGCTCCTACGTCGAACGCGTTAGCAATTGACGCGCGGCACCAACGTGACTGGCTCCGGGGACCGCGATTTTCTTCCAACGGCCACTTGGGAGAGACTTCGTCTGCGTGCGGCATTGCTGGGCAGGCTACGGGCGTTCTTCGCCGCGCGCGACTTCCTGGAGGTCGAAACGCCCTTGCTCTCGGCGGATTCGGTGATCGATCGCCACCTCGATCCGTTGTCGGTAACGCTATTCGCTGACCCCCGGTTTCCCGAGTCCGGACGCAGGTTGTGGTTGCAGACTTCGCCCGAGTTCGCCATGAAGCGGCTCTTGGCTGCCGGTGCCGAGCGGATCTATCAAGTGACACGAGCTTTTCGAGGCGGTGAAGTCGGCGCGCATCACAACCCCGAGTTCACGATGGTCGAATGGTATCGGGTGGGAGATACGCTGACGACGGGCATGGCATTGCTCGGGGATCTGGCCCAGGAGTTACTCGGCGGCCCGCGAGTGGAGACGATCCGCTATGCCGATGCCTTTCAAAAGCATGTCGGTGTGGAGCCACACTCTGCGACCGCGAGGCAGCTTGCGGAGGCCGCGTCACGCCATCGAATCTCGGTGCCCGATGGTTTGCCGCACGAGGATCGCGACGAGTGGCTGAATCTGTTGCTCGCGCTATTGGTCGAACCGCAACTCGGCCGCGAAGCACCGCAGATCCTCTACGATTACCCAGCGTCCCAAGCCGCCTTGGCTCAGGTACGCGATACCGTTCCTCCGGTCGCCAAGCGATTCGAGTTGTATGTTCGGGGTGTCGAGCTGGCCAATGGCTACCACGAGCTGCTCGATGCCCAGGTGCTGCGGCAGCGCAATGTCCAGGCCAACGCACAACGTCGCGATGATGGGAAGTATCTCTTGCCGGAATCCTCGCGATTGCTGGAGGCGATGGATTATGGTTTGCCTGACTGTGTCGGCGTGGCGTTAGGGTTCGATCGCTTGGTCATGCTTGCCGCCGGAGCCAACACGCTGAGTGAAGTACTGGCGTTTCCCATCGACCGGGCTTAGTGCCTGTCCGAAACGGGGTCCGACCCTTTGGAGGCGAGTCGATTTCACTGGGTTTTTGGCCTCGCCGGAGAGGGTCTGACCCCCTTTCGGACAGGCGGCTAGGGGATCTTCGCATCGAGGATCTGACGCGGCTCGAACAGAGTCCCATTAAGATCAGTGGATGTTGATCCGTTCTCCGGGTACACTACGGATCGGTTCAACCAAGTCCCTTCAATCACGATGTGGGTGTGACGATGTGGAGATTCACCGGAAAGACCGTTCGCCATTGCGACGGGGTCACTCGTCGGGATGCGTTGATCGCGGGAGCATTGGGTGCCGGTGGTCTAGGGTTGGCCGATTTATTGCGTCTGGAAGCCGCTGCGGGAATCCGCGGATCGCACAAGGCGGTGATCAACATTCATTTGGACGGCGGTCCGCCGCAGATGGATATGATCGATCTCAAGCCGCACGCCCCGGCGGAGATTCGTGGCGAGTTCACGCCCATTTCGACCCGTTTGCCGGATTTTCAGATCTGCGAGTTAATGCCGCAGTTGGCCGTCCTCGCGGATCGCTTTGCTTTTATTCGCTCGTTGGTCGATGCGGCGGGACGGCATGACGCGTTTCAATGCCAGTCAGGTTTCGACGAGAAGGACTTGAAACCGATGGGTGGTCGGCCGGCCATGGGGTCGGTGGTTTCCTACCTGCGTGGTTCGGCGGCGGATACGGCCCCGGCGTTTGTCGACTTGATGCAAGGTCGTCCGTTGGTCCGCGACAGTGCTCGACCGGGCATCTTGGGACCCGCGTTTAAACCGTTCCGCCCGGACATCTCGCGGTGGTTCGAGCGTCCGCTCGAGGAAGGGATGAAGCGGGAGTTAGCCGCCAAGGGAGGTGAGCATACGACGAGCCTGAGTCTGAACGGCTCGCTCAGTATGGATCGGCTGACCGATCGAGCTCATTTAGCGGGTGCGCTCGATCGCCTGCGTCGGTCGGTCGACAACAGCGGCATGATGGATGCCATGGACCAATTCCACCAACAGGCCGCGGGCATCCTGACATCCGGCAACTTCGCGGCGGCGCTGGACCTCGACAACGAATCGCCCGAGACACTCGCCATGTATACGGCACCGATGCGTTCCACCGAGCGTTTCGCGACTGCGGAGAACGAACAGGCGATGCGAAAATTGTTGCTGGCTCGGCGTTTGGTCGAGGCGGGAGTGCGCTGTGTCAGCGTCTCGTTCAGCGATTTTGACACGCATTCGAGCAACTTTCGTCGGATGCGTCAGATGCTGCCGATTTTGGATCATGGCCTGGCGGCCTTGGTTACCGATCTGGAGCAACGCGGTCTGCTGGACGACGTTTCGATTGTCGCGTGGGGAGAATTTGGCCGCACGCCGAAGATCAATACCAATGCGGGCCGTGATCATTGGCCGCGAGTTGGAATGGCCATGTTGGCGGGTGGCGGCATGCGTACCGGGCAGGTCATCGGTCAGACCGATCGCATCGCGGGTTCGGCGATCTCGCGCCCCGTGACCTATCAAGAAGTCTTTGCGACCCTGTATCGCAACTTGGGGATTGATGCGGCGAAAACAACCATCGACGATCCCACGGGGCGTCCGCGTTATCTTGTCGAGCAGGGCCAGCCCATCGCCGAGTTGATCTGACGCCGATTACCGGTTCACGACTTGATCGAGTTAATGCCGTGGCCAGTTGTGTTCGGAGTCGGAACGCAGCACGGCGTTTCCTTTGGTGCGCGTGGCGGAGTGCCGCGTTTCGAGATGCGATTCGCCGGCCGTGACTACCGGTACCGTCGAAGTTCCCGTCGGCCCTTGGTCGGTCTGAGGCGAATTGTCCGTCGGCCGCTCTCGTTTGGCCAGTTCAAAGAAGCGACCTAAGGGGCCCGCCAAAAGGGCCGGCAACAGCACCAAGTCACCGACGAGTGCCGCGACCAGAAGCGTCACCATCATGACACCAAATCGTTGCGTCGGCGTGAACGTGCTCAGTGCGAACACCGCGAGTCCTAGGCCTCCAATCAAGGTCGTCTGCGTCATCGCCGTGCCGACGCGTCGATAGGCTTCCAGGATGGCGTCTTTGCGGCTCAGCCCATCCTCACGCATGCCGATGCGGAACCAAGTCAGGAAGTGGATCGTATCATCAACCGCCACGCCCATGGCCACGCTGGCACACATCATCGTGCCGATATCAACCAACATCTCGGCATGTCCCATCGCGCCAAAGATCAAAACCACGGGGAACACGTTGGGGATCATCGCCACGATCCCCGCCGGCAGGTTCACACTATTCAGCAATCCAAAGGGGCGATGCCAGTCCCGCAGCAGCACGATCATGACCAACGAAATCATCAAGAAGGCTTGTCCGATACTTTCGACCAGGCTATTCAGCAGTGTTCGTTGGGCTTTGTAAACGACGGGAACCACGCCGGTATAAGTGACATGCAGCGGGTCGTTGCGTTGCGACGCCGTCAAGGAAGTGGTCAGCTCGAACTCATGTTCCCGAGCATCGACAAACCTTCGAGCATGTTCGCGGATGAAGTCGAGATCGTAATCGCCATGATCTTGCAGGAGCACCACACAGTCGAAGCTGTTGAGGATCTGTCCCCACTTTTCCGAAGTCTCCGCGAGCTCGCTGACCGGTTTGGTCGCGGGGTCGTGCCACTGCATGCGGCAGCCCACGACCTTTAGTAGATCCTGGATCGTCGCGCTGAAGATCGCGGTCTGATCGATGTGATGGTCATCCTTAACCGGCTGGGCGACTGGCGAGACTCCCGATTCAACCTCGGCCGCGTCCTGCACGGGCGAGATAGAACCGGTCGGATCGGCTACGCCCAAGAAACCGATCTTGGATCGCGCGGCGGTCCCACCCTCTTTCGCACTCAGCACTTCACGCAAGATGTGATCACGGAAGCGGTAAGCCGTGAGAATCGGTTCCACGGCGAGCTTCTGTTCATGAATGAACTGGCCGTAGTCCACGTCATTCAATGCGCCGAGCCGTTCGCTGATGCGCCACAGTTCGTCCCGCTTGTCGGTTCGCACGTAATCGGTAGGCAGCTCCTGAATCTGCCGTTCCAACTGACTATTGAAGGCACCGCGCGACGAATCCTCGGGACCAGGGAGCGCGGCGATGAAGGTGGCGGCCGACATCCCTTTGCCAATCACCTGGTGTCCCGCATCGCCGAATTCGCGCTCACAGACTTTCTGAATCCGATCGACCAACTCCATCCGCTCTAGGAGACTCAGTTGGAAGGAAGCCTTTTGATAAGCTTCGGGATTCTTGTCCTTTAATCGAGCCAATTCGGCCAAAGGCGGGCGTACCATCTCCGGCTTGACGGTAACCACTAGCTCCATCGGGACAAGCTTGCCCAAATGGCCCTCTAGCCAATGATAGTCGCTGATGATCTTGGAGTCGGAGTCGAACAGCTTCAGCAATTGGACCGACGTCTTGATCTTGCCCAGTCCCATGCCGACGGTAATCATCAGGATGAAGCCGACAGCGGTCACCTGCCAGTGATGGCCCACCACCCAGCGGCCAACGGCCAGCCACATGTTCTCGATGAACTTGGAGACCGTCAACGGTGCCTCGCCGTCGAGTCCCTTGGGCTTGGGTTTATAGAACGGCCAGACCGTCAGAGCTGCCGGCAGATAGAAAAACATCAGGCTTAAGGTGGCGATGACTCCCAAAGCCGAGAACAGTCCAAATTTCTTGATCGGCATCAAGTTACTGGAATAGAGCGAGATCAGGCCCAACGCGGTCGTGAAAGCCGCTAAGGTGCAAGGACCCCAAGCGTGCGCCAGAGCTCGCTCGGCCGCTCCCGCCACACCGTCTTCCTCGACTTCCTCGCGATAGTAGTTCACGATGTGGATGGCCCCCGACAAGCCCAGTACGTAGACCAGGGAAGGCATCGACATCAAAACGGCGTCTACCGACGAGAGGTGTCCCATCCCAGGAATGCTGCCTGACCAAAAGACGATCGCCAGACTCGCTACGGCGGACACCCCGCCGACGAAGAAAATCATGATCGTGACTTTGACACTCCGGAAGCACAGAAACGATAGCCCGAGTCCCACGGCGGCGGAATAACCGACCAAACGCACCAGGGTGATCGTACCTTCCTCGTCGATGGCGACGTTATCGACGGGGGGACCACCCATCTTCAATTCGTCGATCGTGATGTTGCATTCGTTGATCGCCAAGTCCAATAGTTTGCCCGGAGGCTTCCCCAGCAGCGGTCGACCGATGACGCGCGAGAGATCGCGTTTGCCGGCTTCGCTTAGCGTCACGATTAAGCAGGTTTGTCGCGGCGGCGGGTCAATGCGCAATTTCGTGAACAATGTATCCCAATGCTCCGTCTGGCGATCCGACGAATCGCCCACGAGTTGCTCTTTGTCGCCTCCATATTCGGAGGCCACCAGTCGCTCGACAAAGGTCTCGAAGCGCGCTTTCCAGTCGGCGGGGAGCTGCTCCACCGTGGCGGCTGGCAAGGCCGCGCGGAAATCATCGGGGTCCCAACCAAAACCGGACTGAATCGCCGGGCCGAACAATGTCCCCGTCAATCGTTCGTACGCGATCTGGCGAGCTACCAGCGGCTTATCCTCGTCGGCCACGTCGGTACTTCGCGGCCATAGCGGACCCTTTTCCACAGCCCACTGATCGAGCATCTGCGGACCACTGCGGATGCTCTTGAAGAAGCGCGCGGTAATCTTGCGTGGATCCGCATGATAGGGGTTCGGCGAATCGGGTGTCGACTCGCCAATCGTCGCGATCAATTCGCCCGTGGCCACCTCCTGGCCAAGACGCTTCTTGATTAAACGCAGGGCGAAGTCGCCTACATTCGAATCACCTGACCAACGAAAGAGCTCTCCGACGGGGGTTAGAAAATACCATTGGCCCTCGTGACCTTGTAACCACTTTTCGCCTCGGCCACCCCAGTTCTCGTAGTAATTGCCCGTGGAAAACAAGCCGAGTCGATCGCCCATCTGGCGCGTCCGCTCGTGTTCGAGCAGAGCGGGAGTCATCTCGGCGATCTCGCGAGGCTCGGGAGCAATCTCATTTTCGAGCTTACGGACGAACAATTGGTAGCGCGGGTCCGCAACATTGCAGCCAGGCCAGGTCACCAGAATGAATCGCTCGCCGATAAAGTGTTCGCCGAACCACTCCAAATCCTTGGTTTCCGGAAAGTCGCTCGGCAGCCAGTCCTTGATGTTGTTTTCCAGCTTTTGCACGGACATCCGAGCGCCGCGCAAAGCGAAGGGAACGAGAAAAAAGACCGCGCACAGAATCAGCACGGCACGATTGCCAAAGAAACCTACTCGTTGGTCAAAGAAGCGGAATGCCATTCACAAAGCCAAGGCAGATAGGATGTTGCTACAACATCCAGAGGTTTCTTGAGGAGTTATTTCCCCTAAACTTAACGGTCGTCCCCCAGGGCGTCTACGTCAAAACGAACGTCCGGAACAACCCGTGGAGCCTATCTGTTCATCGTCATCCGCCCCAGGCGTTAACGACGAGTCACGCCAACGGATGCATAGACTTCCCAGTTTATGAATCTCGCGTGATTGGTTAATCTTATCAGGCATCTGCCCTAGTTCTTTGTCAGGACAGGTTATTATGCCGCACGCTGTCAAGATTGACTCCCTCATCGTGAGCGTTTGGCTTGCTCCTGTTGTCGAGCGGCCTCGACGGTGGCGGCAAGCCAGCGATCGAATTGCTCATCGGGAAGTTCCAGCCTGCGGGCAAGTCGCTTGAGGCAGAGGCATTCATCGCGCGATAGGCGGCGGTCGGCGATGGCTACCTGAAACAGCAGTTGCAATGTTTGTTCGGGATCGGATTTCAAAACGCGGAACTGATCTGCGTAGTACTTCTCGTCCGTCGTCGCGCGTTCGATCATGGCCGCCAGCGAGGCCGCACCCACACCCACCTCGTCCGCAAGCTGCTGCAGTAACCGACGCTCTGCATCCGTGACTTCGCCATCGGCACCCGCCACGCAACACGCGGCGCGAAGCACTTCCACTTTGCGCATGCCCTTCATGGTTTGGTTTCTCCCTCACGACGGACGGGCGGTGAGCGCTACTCTCACCTTGGACGGTCTTACTCGACTTCGGGCATTATCGGCTCGGGCTGGCCGCTTGTCGACGCAGTTGGCGAGGAAAGCGATAGATCGAATCGAATGGATCGTCGCTAACTTTCCACACCTGTCCCTGGCGGCGATAGAGCCTCTCCTGTTCGTCGCGATTCAACGGTCGTGCGCCGACTCGACCAAACACGGCGATCTGGTTGCCCGATTCGTCCACCGCGCGATCGCGATCGATCCCGCGCGAAATGGCCAACGCGTGACCGCCCTTGGGCAATTTGTAGCTGGCCACGAGTTGCGGCGTCGGCCGCGGGCTGAAGCCATCGTTCCCGGGCGTCTCGGCCGAGGTCAGTTGAACGACACGCAAGCCGTTCTTGCCATCGGCCAGGTAAGCGAACTCGCTGACATAAGTAATGCCCAACTTCACGTCGTGCAAATCGTTGATGCAGCCGTCGGCGTCAAACACCTGATCGATCACCGGATGTTCGGGATGCGTGATGTCCAGAATGATCAGCCCCTCTTCTCCGCCCGCGACGTAAGCGTACGTGCGTGCCAAGTAAATGTTGTGGGCTTCCTGCAACTCGATGCCTCCGACCAACTGAGGATCGTGCAGTTGCGTTATGTCCAACACCTTGACTCCCTCTTCGTCGCACACATAGGCGTAGCGGAATTGGGCTTGAACCGCCTTGGGGGAATGCAGCACATCGTCGCCCAAGATGGCGGTGATCGCGGGCCGTAGTGGATCTTCCAGAGCGACGACCACCAATCCCGCGTCGCAGCAGATATAAGCGAAGGTCCCGATGATCGTGATGTTGCTGGCTCCGTTCAAAAGGCCGTCGGGATTGAACGTCAACTCACGCTTCAAGAAGTTATTCAGCGGATCACCATCCAGGAGCGTCGCGGCACCGA